>CAISDD010000117.1 GCA_903883985.1 uncultured Pseudomonadota bacterium
CGGGGTGTTGTCCCTAGTGTTCTGGCGCACACCCGCCGGGTCGGCCAGGATGGAGGCGCGCAGGGGATTGACCGGGTCCAGGTAGGCGCGACGCACCCCCTCGTTGATCATGTCTTCCACGGACAGGTGGCCCGCCCAGCGCAGGGCCATGCCCACCTTGAGGAAAGCCACCACCATGCCGGTATCCTGGCAGAGGGGGCGCCGTCCTTCCGCGCACATCCGCGAGTTGATCAGTATCTGCGCCAAGGCATCCTTGGCGCCCGGCGACTCCTCGCGGTCGTAGGCCGACTTCAAGGCCTGCACGAAATCCAGTGGGTGATAAATGGAAATGAACTGTAGCGCATCGGCTACGCTCTGGATTAGGTCTTCCGGGCGGATGCTGGACATGGGGTATGCCGTGCGAGTGGGGTGGGTGATAGGATGGCGCCTACTCCGCCTGCATCTGCACAGCCACCGGATGCACCTTCCAGATATCTCGGCAGTATTCCGCGATCGTCCGGTCCGAGGAGAACTTGCCCATGCGCGCCACGTTGAGGATGGACATACGCGTCCAGTGGTGGGGGTCGCCATAGGCGTGGCTGACTGCTTCCTGACAGGTGATGTAGCTGTCGTAATCGGCAAACAGCAGGTAGTCATCCTGGCTTAGCAGATTGTCGATCAGTGGCTGGAACAGATGGGTGTCGCCGTGCGAGAACAGGCCGCTGCCGATCAGGTCGATAACCGCACGCAAGGACTCATGGCGATAGTAGATCTCCTGCGGCTTGTAGCCCTCTGCCTTGACGCGTGTAACCTCCGGGGCGGAGAGTCCAAACAGGAAGAAATTCTCGGCGCCGACCTCTTCGCGGATTTCAACGTTGGCTCCGTCGAGCGTGCCGATGGTGAGCGCGCCGTTCATGGAGAACTTCATGTTGCCGGTACCCGAAGCCTCGAGGCCTGCGGTGGATATCTGTTCCGACAGGTCGGCTGCCGGGTAGATATGGTGCGCGATCTTGACGTTGAAGTCCGGGACGAACACCACCTTGATACGCCCGCCAACCTCGGGGTCGCGGTTAACCACTTCGGCTACCGCGTTGATCAGCTTGATGATCAGCTTGGCCATGTAATAGCCGGGTGCTGCCTTGCCGCCGAAGATGAAGGTGCGAGGCTGGATCGCCACGCCTGGATTACGCTTGATACGGTTGTACAGAGTGAGGACGTGCAGCAGGTTGAGATGCTGGCGCTTGTATTCGTGGATGCGTTTGACCTGGATGTCGAACAGGCTTGCGGTATCGATGCGCACGCCCAGGCGCACCTCGATCAATCTGCTCAAGCTCTGCTTGCGCTCCAGTTTGACGGCGCGCCAGCGCTCCTGGAAGTTGGCGTCGTCGGCGAACCGCTCTAGCTCGCGCAGGCGAGTCAAGTCCTTGCCCCAGCCGCTGCCCACGGTTTCGCTGAGCAGGTCGGAGAGGCCCGGGTTGGAGACCATGATGAAGCGGCGCGGCGTGACGCCATTGGTCTTGTTCTGGAATTTATCCGGCCAGATGTCGTGAAAATCCTTCAACACCGTATCGCCCAACAACTGCGTGTGCAAGGCTGCCACGCCGTTGACGGTATGGCAGCCGACGCAGGCCAGGTTGGCCATGCGCACATACCTCGGGCCACTCTCGTCAATGATGGACAGGCGCGCGATGCGGCCTTTGTCGAAGGGATAGCGTACCCGCATATCGTCCATGAAGCGCTCGTTGATCAGATAGATGATCTCCATGTGGCGTGGTAGCACGCTCTGGAACAGCGGTAGTTGCCATTTTTCCAGCGCCTCGGGCAGCAAGGTGTGGTTGGTGTAGGAGAAGGTCTGGCGGGTAACCTCCCAGGCGCTATCCCATGCCATCCGGTGCACGTCGACCAGAAGGCGCATCAACTCGGCCACGGCAATGGTCGGGTGGGTGTCGTTGAGCTGGGCCGCGTATTTTTCATGGAAGCGGTCGAGTGGCTGCCCGGTGGTACGGAAGATGCGCAGCATGTCCTGTAGCGAGCAGGACACGAAGAAATACTGCCGTAGCAGGCGCAGGCGCTTTCCTGTCTCTGCATCGTCATTGGGGTAGAGCACCTTGGAGATGGTCTCGGAACGCACCTTGCGCATCACCGCGCCGACATAGTCTCCCTGATTGAAGGCCTGGAAGTCGAAGGACTCTGCCGCCTCCGCGCCCCACAGGCGCAGCAGATTCACGGTATCGACGCCATAACCCAGGATCGGGGTGTCGTGCGCAACGCCGCGAAAGCCATCGTTCGTCACCCAGCGCACGCGAGTTTGACCATGCTCGTCGTCATATTGCTCGGTATGGCCGCCGATGCCGACCTCGTAGACGATGTTGGGTCGGCGCACTTCCCACGGGTTGCCATAGTGCAACCAGGTGTCGGAGGTCTCGACCTGCCAGCCATCGCGTATCACCTGATCGAAGATGCCGTACTCGTAGCGGATGCCGTAGCCCATGGTCGGAATCTGCAGGGTCGCCAGCGAATCCATGAAGCAGGCGGCCAGTCGGCCGAGGCCGCCATTGCCCAGGCCCGGCTCATTTTCGTGTTCGATGATGGTGTCGAGGTCCAGATCGAGTTCCGAGAGGGCCAGGCGCACGTTTTCCCGGAGGCCGAGATTGTGCAGATTGTTGGCCAGATGGGGGCCGGGCAGGTACTCGGCCGACAGGTAACAGACGGTGCGGCTATTGTTCCTGGCATAGGTCTGCACGGTGCTCACCCAGCGGTGTAGCGCGTGGTCGCGCAGGGTGAGCGAGAGGGCCTGGTAGTGGTCGTTGGGTGTGGCGACCTGGAGAAAACGCCCCTGAGTGTAAAAAAGATTGTCCAGGAAGGCGCGCTTTAGCGCCGCAACCGATTTCCCGGTACGGATGTTCTCGAATATCTGGCCGGCTTCATCCGGGTGCTTGTCTTGCATGGCAGTCTCCTGGGCAAACATTCGCGGCGGGGTTCATCCCTACAAGCCGCTTCTACGAATCGGTGGGGTTTTCGCTCGAATAGAGCAGCCAATCTGCCCTTTCCTTTCGCCAGGCGGCCTCGTCACGGCATGCGAGCGTCTCCAGGTCGGCGGGGGTGGCTGCGGGATCATCCACCCATAGGCGCAGTTCTTCACCGCCGTTGATGAGGTCGATGGCGAGGCGTTCGTTTTCATATTCGTAGGGAAAATCACGCCACAGCGGGTAATCGGGGCGAAGTTCCCGCACCGCCTTGAAGGCCAGGGCAAGCAGCCGCCAGGGGCGGAAGGCGGCATGGTCGTAATGGGCGCCTTCGACGTGGATCTGCACTCCTGCGCAGAGTTGCCCCACGTGTTTGTGGAAGGTCGGCTCGAACCAGCAGGCACGCAGGGCGCAGCCTTGTAACCAGTGCGGCGCGAGCGCACGCATGGTGGCGATCAAGGCAGGTGCGTCGAGGTCGGGCGCGCCAAACACCTCCAGTGGTCGCGTGGTGCCGCGCCCTTCCGACAAAGTGGTGCCTTCCAGCAGCACGGTGCCGGGATAGGCACGTGCCATCGAGAGGTTGGGCGCATTGGGGCTGGGATTCACCCAGGCACGCTCCAGCAAGGGCCAGCCATAACCGGGTGCGGCTTCGGGCTCCCAGCTTCGCATCTCGATGACGCGATAGTCCACATCGAGATTCAAGGTGTGGATGAACCAGTGACCCAGTTCCCCCAGGGTGAGCCCGTGGCGCATGGGCAGGGGACCAGCGCCGACAAAGCTCTCCCAGCCAGGGCGCAGGCTCAGGCCTTCCACCGGGCGGCCGGCGGGGTTGGGCCGGTCCAGCACCCAGACGCTCTTCCCTGCGCTCGCTGCGGCTTCCAGGGTGTAACGCAAGGTGGTGAGAAAGGTGTAGATGCGGCAGCCGAGATCCTGCATGTCCACCAGCAGCACGTCGAAGGTGTCCAGCATGGCCGGTGTGGGCCGGCGCTCCGATCCATAGAGGCTGAATACCGGGATGCCGTGGACGGGGTCGTGGAAATCGGGCGACTCCATCATGTTGTCCTGCTTATCACCGCGTAGTCCGTGCTGCGGGCCGAAGGCGGCGGTGAGCCGCAGATCCGGCAGTGCCGCCAGGGCATCGAGTGCATGGGTCAGCTCGCCTGTCACAGAGGCGGGATGCGCCAGGAGTGCTACGCGACGGCCGCGCAAATCCCGGCGCAGGTCGGGATCTGCCAGGAGGCGCTCCAGTCCGAAAATTGACCCGGATTTCATGGTCGAACGAGCTCCAGGGCGAAGCCACACGTATTGTGAAAATCGGGCCGACCGGGCGGGTGGGCCAAAGCCCAGTAGAAGAGCTTCCCCGCTTCCGACTCGAGCACGGCGGTCAGGCCCAGGCGTAGGCACTGGCCAGGCGGCAGGTCGGGTGGCGACACCAGGGCGCACAACCGAAGGGCGCCAGTCTCCGTGCATTCGATGCGCGGTGCGGCCGACAACGCCAGCGGCCCGCCCTGGCGATAGTCGGAGAAAGCGTAGGCCTGCCAGGCCCCCGAGGGAGAAAAGTTGAATTCGCGATAGGCGGGGGCATCGCAACCCTGGACGAAGGCCTCGAAGCAGGTATGGTGCCAGAGCCCATCGATGCGTTCCCCGGCCCCGGTTCTGGGGATACGCAGGCTGCCGAGGTCGGCGTCGAGCCGATATTCAAGCATCAGCGCGCCGACAGAGTTCCATGCTGCACTCGCGTGGATGGAGCGTATCCACAGTGCCGGTTCATGGCTAAGCAGCGCTACCCCCGACGCGGGAATCGCGTTCGAGCCGCCTCCGAGGGCCACGGCATTCTCGGAGTGGCCCGGCGAACGACTTGAGATGGCCGCCATGGCTCAATCGAGGATGCCCTGATAGAGCGCATCTTCCTCGTTGGCGATTGCGCCCAGTACCCGCGCCAGGTCGCCTTGCATGCTGTGGGCGAGGGTATGCAGGTTCAGGCGCACCACATTGACCTTGCCATCGGCGCCAACGAATACCGTGGCGCGGCAGGGCAGGGGCGGGGCCTTTCCGCCGCTGGCCCTGACGACGAGCTCGCTGGCACCGACGGGACAAAGGTGGATGACTTTCATGGGCGAGGTCGCCTTGTTTCCGGCCTTGCTCATTTCAGCCTGCATATCCACGACCTCGCCCAGTTTCCAGGCGCGCTTCTGCGCGCCGCCACGAATCGCCGCGACCGTTTCCTCGAACCCAAGTTTGGATTTCCGCAAATCGTAGACAGTAGCCATCAACTGTATCTGCTGTGCCTGCATCGCCTGCTGCATCTTCAGTGACTGTTCCTTGCTGGGGGGCGCTTCGGCCAGGGCGGACAGGCTGCAACAGGCAAGTAGGACCAAGGCGATATTTTTCATGGGGGGGTTCCTTGAAGTGAGCGCATGCTGCGTCGCTCGAAACGCCCCTTTCCCGAGGCTGGGAGAGGGGCAGGTGGGTAGGGACGGCAAGCGTTCATAAATCCGGGTGGTCCTCAAGCCATGCCCGTCAGTGGTGCTGCGGGACGGCCCCGTGTTGCAGACGGTAGAGCGTGCCGCAGTATGGACAGCGAACTTCGCCTGCTTCCTGTAGCCGAAGGTAGACGCGGGGATGGGCGTTCCAGAGGGCGTCCTTGGTCATCGGGCAGTGCAGCGGCAGGTCGCATATTTTCACGATGTATGGGGGGCTGCTCGCAGGTGTGTCTTCAGACATGGCTTAACCAGCCTGCATGGGCTTGGGATCGGCCCTGTACGCAGTCGAAATACAGCGCCTGCAATTTTTCCGTGATCGGTCCGCGGTGGCCCGTACCGATGGAGCGATTGTCCAGTTCGCGTATAGGCGTGACTTCGGCGGCCGTGCCGGTGAAGAAGGCTTCGTCGGCGCAATAGACTTCGTCGCGCGTGATGCGTTTCTCGATCACGGGTATGCCTAGCTCGCCCGCCAGATGGATGATGGTGTCGCGGGTGATGCCTTCCAGTGCAGCGGTCAGGTCCGGCGTGTAGAGCTTGCCGTTGCGGATGAAAAACACATTCTCGCCCGAGCCCTCTGCGACGAAACCGTCGACATCGAGCAACAAGGCTTCGTCGTAGCCGTCCATCTCGGCCTCCTTGTGGGCCATGATCGAGTTCATGTAATTGCCATTGGCCTTAGCCTTGCACATTGTGACATTGACGTGGTGGCGCGAGAAGGAGGAGGTCTTCACGCGGATGCCGTTATCCAGCGCTTCCTGACCGAGATAGGCGCCCCAGGGCCAGGCTGCGACGATCACGTGCACGGACAATGTTTTCGCGGAAATGCCCATGGCTTCCGGGCCGAAGAAGGCCATGGGACGAAGATAACCACTCTTCAGGCCGTTTTCGCGCACGGAGGCCTTTTGCGCCTCGATCAGGGTTGCCTTGTCGTAAGGTATCTTCATGCCCAGGATATGCGCCGAACGGAATAAACGGTCGGTGTGTTCCTGAAGTCGAAAGATGGCAGGCCCGTCCGGGGTTTCGTAAGCGCGCACGCCCTCGAACACGCCCATCCCATAGTGCAGGGTATGGGTGAGAACGTGGGTGGTGGCATCGCGCCAGTTCACCAGTTTGCCGTCGTACCAGATGAGACCGTCGCGGTCGGCCATGGACATGATGAAAACTCCGGGTAGCTCAGAAAACGGCGATTTTAACCCGGCATTGCAACGCTTAGACCCCGTAAACGCTTCGCCGAGCGCGCGATAGTAGCAAAATCCGTGATAATGGCGCCATGCTGCGACTACCTCAACTTACCCCCCGCGATCACTGGCTGGTCCTGGCCGCTTTTTGCGCCGCCATTGCCGGTACTAGCCTGGTGCTGACCGCCTGGCTTAACCTGCACCCCTGCCATCTGTGCATCTTTCAGCGCCTGCTCTACATGCTCCTGGCCGGCGCCGGCCTCGCGGCCGGACTGTTGTCTCCGCGCCAGGAGGCGCGCTGGGTTGGGGCTGCCGGCATGGCGCTAGCAGCAACCGGGCTGATGGTGGCCCTTTATCAAAGCTGGTTGCAGCTGCAGCCGCCAGGCAGCGTCTCCTGCATGGGCAGCGACCCCGGCTTGATCGAGCGCCTGGTCGAATGGCTTGCTCGCTTGCAGCCGGAACTTTTTCTCGCCACAGGATTCTGCGAGCAGGCCGAGTGGACGCTTCTGAAGTTGTCGCTGGCCAATTGGTCCGTACTCTGCTTTTCCTTTTGCTTGGTGTTGGGCTACCGGGCTTGGCGCACGCCACCCGTACGCCGAATATTCAGAACCTGATCAAGGAGTCTCCATGTCCCGACCCGATTTCACCCACGACGCCAGCCGCCGTCAGTTCCATCGTTTCGTTCTGGCCTCGCTCGCCGCCAGCGCACTGCCCGCAGCCTTCGCTGGCACCGCAGGCACCGACTGGCAGGCCATCTCGCCGCCACAGAAGGGGGACGACCCCGGCCGGATCGAAGTGCTGGAATTCTTTTCCTGGGGTTGCCCACATTGCCGCGACTTCAATCCCTTGGTCAGTCGCTGGGCGGGAAAACTGCCCAAGGACGTGGCGTTCCGGCGGGTGCCGGTCACTTTCGGCCGCGCCGCCTGGGAAAACCTGTCTCGGCTGTTCTACGCACTGGAAATCATGGGCGAACTCAAACGACTGGATGAAGCCGTTTTTTCCGCCATCCATGACCATCACATCGACCTCTACACGGAAGCCGGAACACAGACCTGGGTCAGGCAGCAAGGCCTGGATGCCCGCCGTTTCGGCGACGCTTTCCACGACTTCTCTACGGAAACACGGATGGCGCGTGCAGAACAGCTTATAAATGCCTACGATGTCAAAAGTGTGCCCATGCTCGCCGTGGCGGGGCGCTACAAGCTGATCGCCCAGGGGCCAAGCGGCCACGCCGGCATGCTCGCGAGTGCGGATGAATTGATCGCCAAGGTGCGCAAGGAACGCCCCAAAGCGGTCAAGCGCTGAGTGACGCAAGGTAAATTTGCTCGGCTCTACGTAAAAAACTGTGGGTAGGTCCTCCTGCCCTGACCTTGCTACACACATAAATCCGCTCACCACGACACGCTGATCTCATTCATCCTTGATTACTCAGCTTCTCCTGTGAGGCCCCATGAACATGGTGGCGCCTTCGATCACGCTTACCCTTAGCGTGAACCCGCGTGACCCGCGTAGGAGCGGGCTTGCCCGCGATTCAACGGTGGCTATCGCGGGCAAGCCCGCTCCTACAACACGGTCAACAGCGGAATGTAGGTTCATGGTCCACTTATATCTACTGTCCGCTGGAATACGGCGACTGCACCACTGAAGCGAAGGGGGATGGTAACCGTCCGGGTATTCCACCCAGGCAGGAGGTTCCTGGCTATGAGGGTAAACGAGCCTCCACATCCGCACGCCGAAATCGAGTTTCTGTAAGCCCCGCCAGGGTGTTTCCGCACCCGGTGCACCATCGGACTTGCGCCCCAAGTGCCGTCCCGTAGGGTGGATAAAGCGCATCCACCTTTGACGGCGGTGATGGTGGATGCGCTATCGCTTATCCACCCTACGGGTTGGGTGAGTGTGGTCACCCGATTTGATGGGCTGATGTTCACGTTTGGTGATGGGAGTCTTGTCCAACATGGTATGAGTCTGAAGGGTGGTGAGCATTTCCAACGAGGTATGAGTCTGAAGGGGGGGAAAGGGATCGATCATC
>CAISDD010000118.1 GCA_903883985.1 uncultured Pseudomonadota bacterium
CCGATCTCGGGTCCACGCCGCCAGTGCTTCTTCAACCTGCCATCCTGGGGTGGGTTACATCGCTCACAAGAAGCACACTTCAACCCGTTGATTCAGCAAGTAATAATCGCGGTCCTGTAGCGCCAGCTTCCAGCCGGCTGTTCGATATTTGTCTATGGCAAAATGGCTGAAATAATTCGTACGCACATGGCACTACAGGTTGCCTGCGGCCACATGCCCGTTTTTTTCCGGGTAGGAATTTGCCATGTTGACATTGTTTGATATGATTTTACTATGTAGTGTAGTGAATTGTTTAAGGCATGGATTCTCCGTCGGCGCACTAGGGTGCGTTCCTGCCACCCGTTCGTGTAGGGTGGCTGCTCCATGGACGGTTCGGCAACGATGGTGGGGTACATGGAAAGCGACGACGTAGTGATCCCGGAATCTCCCCAGGCGCTCACAGTGGCACGGGCGAAGCTGGAGAAGCTGATCGAGATCGGCATCCTCCTCGGTCGCGAGCATGATCGCAACAAGCTGCTGCGTCACATCCTGGTCAGTGCGCAGGCGTTGACCCACTGTGCGGCAGGAACCCTCTACCTGAAGACCGACCACGACAGCCTGTATTTCGCAATCCGCACCAACAGCGACGAACTGCCCACCTTCGACATGCCCTTGCATGACCGGATAACGGGTAAACCCAACGACACTTTCGTCGCCATCTGGGTCGCGTTGCATGGCCAGTCCGTCATCATCGACGACGTTTACAGCGAGACCCGTTTCGACTTGAGCGGTACTAAGCGTTTCAGCGAGGAATCGGGTTTTCGTACCGTGTCCATGCTGACCGTGCCGATCTCTCCCAGGGAGGGACAGGTCCAGGGCGTGATCCAGTTGCTCAATGCCCAGGATCCGGATACGGGCGCAGTCATGCCGTTTGCCCAGGATATCGTAGGCTTCGTCGAAGCGCTGGCAGCGCAGTCGGCGGTGGCGCTGGAGAACAGCCAGCTGATCGAATCCCAGCGGCAATTGATGGACTCCCTGATCCGGCTCGTCGCCGGCGCCATCGACGCAAAAAGCGCCTACACAGGAGGGCATTGCGAACGCGTGCCGGAACTGGCCATGATGCTGGCCGAGGAAGCCTGCATGGTGAAGGACGGCGCTCTGGCCGATTTCAGCTTCGAGACGGACGACGAATGGCGCGAATTTCGCATCGGCGCCTGGCTGCACGATTGCGGCAAGGTCACCACGCCAGAATACGTGGTCGACAAGGCCACCAAGCTGGAAACCATCTACAACCGCATCCATGAAGTCCGCGCGCGCTTCGAAATTCTCCTTAGGGATGCCCAGATCCAGCGGCTCGAAGCCATCGCAGCCGGAGTGAAGTCAGAGGATGCGGATCAGGTATTTGCGGCGCGCAAGGCGCTGTTGGTGGACGACTTCGCCTTCGTGGCGGAATGCAACCTGGGTGGGGAGTTCATGGCCCCGGAGCGCGTAGAACGCTTGCGGCGCATCGCCGGCGCGCCCTGGCTGCGCCATTTCGACGACCGTCTCGGCCTGTCTCAGGAGGAGTTGCGCCGCTACCAGGACCAGGCCGCAGCAGAGCTTCCGGCACGGGAAACGCTGTTGGCCGACATGCCCCACCACATCCTGCCGCGGGTAGAACAAAAAGCGCTCGACCCGAAATACGGGTTCAAGCTCAACGTGCCGGAACATCTCTACAACTACGGCGAGGTGCACAACTTGAGCATAGCCCGGGGCACCCTGACCGACGAGGAGCGCTTCAAGATCAACGAACACATCATCCAGACCATCGCGATGCTGGAAAACCTGCCATTCCCGGAGAATCTGAAGCGCGTACCCGAGTACGCCGGCACTCACCATGAAACGCTGGTCGGCACCGGCTACCCGCGCCGATTGACCAAGGCCGACCTGTCAGTGCCCTCGCGCATCATGGCCATCGCCGATATTTTCGAGGCGCTGACCGCGTCAGACCGGCCCTACAAGAAAGCCAAGACGCTCTCGGAGGCCATCAAGATTTTGATGTTCTTCAAGAAGGATCAACATATCGACCCGGATCTGTTCCGTCTCTTCCTGACTTCCGGGGTCTATCTGCGCTATGCGGAAAAGTACTTGCGTTCCGAACAAATCGACGCAGTGGACATCGCCGCCTATCTCTAGCCTGAGAACATCATGAATCACGTCTACCGCCTGGTCAGGAATGGTGCGCTCGGCACCTGGGTCGCCGCGCCTGAATCGGCCAAGGCGCGAGGTAAGGGGAGCCGTGTGCGGATTGCGCTAGCCGCTGTGAGCCTGCTCGCGCCCTGTGGCGGCGCCTGGGCGCTTCCCGGCGGAGCGCTGCCGGTCGTGGGCATCACTAGCATCGCGACTGCGGGTAACGCCATGACGGTCACGACC
>CAISDD010000119.1 GCA_903883985.1 uncultured Pseudomonadota bacterium
CGGCCGCCAGCGGCCGGCGCCAGACGCGCGACCACACCGCCTGGGCTGTCGACTCCCCTGTTTGCAACCGGGGGGCTGGGGGGGGGGTCTGCAAGGATTGCGCAACGGCCGACGCTGGCAAATCGCCAACCTTTGATAGAGGAGGGAGGCCGCAATCCCACCGGTATACCACCGGGTCGATGCCAGCCTCGCCTTCCCTGTAGCCGAAGATGCCCGGTGGCAGCGGTCCTTGCCCGGGTTGGCCGCGACCGTTGAGGAAGATGGAGATGAACTCGTCGTAGTCGATGGCGATGGACAAGGCCTGGCGCAGTTTCTTCGCCCGGTCAGTCAGTCCGCCCACCACCGGGTCGAACATGTTGAAGCCCAGGTAGTTGAGCGAGGGACGTGCCGCAGTGGAAAGTAGAATGCCGCGTTGGCGCATGTCTGGCGTGAGATCGGGCTCGCCCTTGGCATCCATGCGGATGGCCTGATCGAAACTGTCGGAGCTCACGCCCGAGGCATCGTAATAGCCTTGCAGAAACTTGTTCCAGTAGGGCACATCCTCTTTTTCCAGCGAATAGATCACCGTGTCCACCATGGGTAGGCGCCGTCCCGCGTCCTGGAGCCGGCCCGCATCCCGGTCACCGGGCTTGCCGTCGCCAGGATAGAAATCGTCATGGTAATGGGGGTTGCGCTCCAGCCGCATGACCCGGTTGGGGTCGTTCAGGGCCAGGTAGTAAGCGCCTGTGCCCACGGGCTGCCAATCCAGTGTGAAGTTCTTCTGCGCCATGCCCGGCTGCTGAAAAAAGCGCTCGGCTTCCTCCGGCACGGGGGCGAAGAAGGGCATGGCCAGCCAGTAGACGAACTGAGGGTACTTGCCCCGGATGCGGATGCGGTAGGTGTAACGGTCCACCACCACGGCTCCCTGAAATGCGTATTGGGCGAGGTCCAGGTAGGCGTCTTTCGGCAGGATTTTGTCGGCCTGGTCCAGCGACTTCGCCAACTCTTTCAAGCCCAATAGGTAATCCGCCATCAGGCCCAAGATGGGCGACTGCGCGCGCGGGCTGGCCAGGCGGCGGATCTGATAGACGTAATCGGCAGCCGTCAGCTCGCGGCTGCCTCTCTCCGCGAAATCCTGGAATTGTCCGATATGCGCCAGTTCCTCCGCATGAATCGGCAGATAGCGTGGCTTGCCCCGTGCGTCCTTGGCGAAACAGGGATGCGGTTGGTAGCGGATGCCCGGCTTGAGGTGGATTTCGTACTCGGAGACCGCGATCTTCGCCGCCACAGCATCGGCCGGGAGCGCATGCCCGTGCGCATCGAAATAGCGCACCTTGGGCATCGCGGTGGTGGTCTGAGGCTCCAGTTGGTAGGGACGCTTCAGGAAGTGGTATTGCAGCGGCGCCTCGTAGATGTTGCCAAGAAAAACGTACTCGTTCTCGCTGTAGGAACGCGCCGGATCGAGGTGCTTGGGGCGCTCCTCGAAGGCGGAATAGAGGATGGACTTGCCAGCGTCGGCGGCCGGATAGGGGCTGTTGATCGGCTGCGAACAGGCGGCGAGAAACAGCGGCAACGCAGCGGTTTTGGCGAGTTGACATAGCCGGTTCATCCTGTTACCCGTTGATCTGACTTGCTTTCCAGCATCGGTCGTGTATCCCTCAGCGTCTCGCGTACCGCCGTCAGATCGTCACTATCCACGGCCAGACCCAGGCTGCCGTCGTCATTGATCACGCGCAAGCGGCTTTGATCCCTGGTCAAGAACAGCACCTTGCCGTAAGACCTGGGCACTCTGCGGGCCAGGCGCGCGATGGGTTCGTCGCCTGGGATATGCGACAGGCACACCACGAAATCCGGATAGAAATAGTGTTGATGATCGCCACGCACCAGCTTCACCGCGTAGGGCTTGAGATCTGGATTGCGATGCCACCATTC
>CAISDD010000120.1 GCA_903883985.1 uncultured Pseudomonadota bacterium
GGCAAGAGACAGGAGGGGGGCGGGCAGGACACTCTGGGTCCATGCGGTCAAACGTTCGAGGCGTTCCAAAGCTATAATCCGCGCGGTCATATAAACGTCGAAATTCTAACACTCCCCCTGATGCCGTTCGCCGCGCCCCCTTTCCCGCGCCTGTTGCTTTCTCTGTGTCTAGCGGCGGTCACAGTCCATGCCTTTGGCGACTCCCTGCCGCTGAAGACCGCGCCTGCGCTCGGCTCGGCCGCGCCGAAAGGCAATAAAGTGGAAGGCCCGACCTATATCGAAGCCGACCAACTGCATGGCATCAATACGAACTATTTCGAGGGCGAAGGCAAGGTCATCATGCGTAACCTGCGCGAGCAGGTCGAGGCCGACTGGATACACTACGAGCAGCCCAATGACGAAGTCCAGGCGCATGGCGACGTGGTTTTCACTCAGGAAGGCAACCGCCTGCGCGGTTCGGAACTCAAGCTGAAACTGACTGCGCGCCTGGGCTATTTCAAGGAAATCGCCTACGACCTGAGCGGCAAACGCGGTGAACTCAGCCGCGGCACCGCGAAAGTCGTCAACTTCAAGGGCCCGGAACGCTATCACATGGAACAGGCCACCTACAGCAGTTGCCCGGCCGAGCAGCAGGACTGGGTGCTCAAGGCCGACGAACTCGACCTGGATTACAACAGCAGCCTGGGCAGCGCTCGCGGGGTTTGGGTGGAATATCTGAACAGACCGATCCTCTATACCCCGTGGCTGGACTTTGCCCTGGACAAGAAGCGCAAATCCGGGTTCCTCGCCCCCTCCTACGGGGCGAGCAGCGAACGTGGTCTGGAACTGCTGGCCCCCTGGTATTGGAACCTCGCCCCCAACTACGACGCCACGCTCACCCCGCGCCTGATGAGTCGGCGCGGACTTCAGCTAGGAGGAGAATTCCGCTACCTGGAATCCGACTACAACGGCATGTTCAACCTGGAAGCCCTGCCCAACGATCGGGAGAGCAACAGCAACCGCTACCTCGTTCGTATCGATCACCAGCAGCAGCTCGGCCCGCACTGGTCAGGCCTCATTCAGTATGAAAAAGTATCGGACAACACCTATTTCACCGACCTTTCCAGCCTGGTCACCCAGACTTCTCAGGTCAACCTGCCCCAGCAAGCCAGCCTCGCCTACGACGGCGGCTGGTGGCAGGCGGCGGGACGCGTACAGGCCTATCAGACCCTCCAGGATCCGGTCAACGTGGTCGTCGCGCCCTACGAACGCCTGCCGCAACTGACTCTGAACGCGAACCAGTCCAATCTCACCCGCGCCGGCTTGAACCTCGACTTCAGCGGCGAGTTCGTGAATTTCAATTACGCGGCGGGACAACGCGTCCAGGGCAGCCGACTCTACGCCTACCCCGGCATCAGCCTGCCGATCAACACCCCCTATTCCACCGTCACGCCGCGCCTAGGCTGGAACCTGAGCAGTTACGCGCTGGACGACAAGACGCGCCAGCTACAGGACAGCCTGGCAGCGGCCCCGAGCGGCGGCTTCCGCGACACCACCCGCAGCCTGCCCACCTTCAGCCTGGACAGCAGCCTGTTTTTCGAACGCGATATGGCGTTTCACGGCGAGTCCTACACCCAGACACTGGAACCTCGTGCCTACTACGTCTACATTCCCTATCGGAATCAGTCCAGTATCCCGGTCTTTGATAGCGGCGCCAGCGATCTCTCCCTGGATCAGTTGTTCCGGGAAAATCAGTTCAACGGCATCGACCGCATCAACAACGCCAACCAGCTAACTCTGGCCATGTCCTCCCGCTTTCTCCAGGAAGGCACGGGCGCGGAGCGGCTCCTGCTCACCCTGGGGCAGCGTTATTATTTCGGCGACCAACGCATAACCCTGCCCGGTGTAGCCGCGCGTGGCAACAACAACAGCGACCTGATCGGTCAGGTCGCGGGCCAGCTCAATCCAAAATTGCGCCTGTCCAGCACGATGCAGTTCGACGCCAACAGCGGCAAACTGAACATGGCCGATCTAGGCAGCACCTGGCGCTATGGACCTGGCCAGCTGTTCAATGCCAACTATCGCTATACCCTGGGCAGCGTCAACCAGTTCGACCTGTCCACGCAGTGGCCGTTGACGGCCAGATGGCACGGCCTCGCCCGCATCAACTACTCGCTCCAGGATACACGCATGGTGGAGGGCCTGGCCGGCTTCGAATACAGCGCCGGCTGCTGGTCCGTGCGCGGCGTAGCGCAACGACTGGCTACCAACTCGACCTCGGTTTCAAACGCTTTCTTCCTGCAACTGGAACTTAACGGCCTGACCTATCTTGGCCCCAATCCTCTGGATGTCCTCAAACGGAGCATCACCGGCTATGTCCCCAGCAATCCAATCGCCCCCCCGGCTTCCGCGAATTAGCACCTGCTTCGCCGGCCTCCTGATGGCAGCCAGCCTGTTGCTGGCGACCGGCGCAGTCGCGGCTCCCCGTGATATCGACCGCATCGTCGCTGTGGTCAATAACGCCGTGATTACCCACTACGAACTGAATCAGCGCATCGAACAGGTGCTGCGCCAGCTCGCGAGCCAGCAGACCTCAGCCCCGCCACGCCGCGTCCTGGAAAAACAGTTGCTCGAACGCATGATTACCGAACGTGCTCTCCTGCAAATCGCGGAGGACAACAACATCCGCTTCGATGGCGCCGTCCTGGATCGCGCCGTTGCCCGCATCGCCTTACAGAACAAGCTATCGCCAGAGGAATTCCGCAAACAACTAGAATCCGAAGGGACCGACTTCTCCGCTTTCCGCGAACAGATTCGCAACGAGATGACCATCTCCCGCCTGAAGGAGCGCGAGGTAGACAGCAAGGTCGTGGTCACGGAGGCCGAGGTCGACAATTTCCTCTCCAACCCGGCACAGGACGCAAATCAACAGGACGAATACGACATCGCCCACATCCTGATCCAGGCGCCGGAAGGTGCCAGCCCGGAACAACTGGCGGAACTGCGCGCCAAGGCAGACAAGGCGGCGGCGGAACTCCAGGCCGGTACGCATTTCCGCCAAGTGTCCGCGGCCTACTCCGACTCGCAAAATGCACTGCAAGGCGGGGACTTGGGCTGGCGCAGCGAAGGCCAGTTACCCAGCCTGTTCGCCGTCGTGGTGAAAACCCTGAAACCCGGAGAGAACTCGGCAGTGATCCAGAGCCCGAATGGCTTTCACATCGTCAAGCTGGTCGACAAGCGCGGCAAGAACGTGCAGACCGTGGTCAAACAGACCCATGCACGCCACATCCTGGTCAAGACCAACGAAGTGGTCAGCGATGACGATGCCCGCACCCGTCTGCTGCAACTCAAGGAAAGAATCGAACACGGCACCCATTTCGCGGAACTGGCGAAGATTCATTCCGACGATCTCTCGGCCAACCGCGGCGGCGACCTGAACTGGCTCAATCCGGGCGACACCGTTCCCGAATTCGAGCGTGCGATGGACGCGCTCAAGCCGCGCGAAGTCTCCGAACCGACGCATAGCCCATTCGGTTGGCACCTGATCCAGGTGCTGGAACGGCGCGATCAGGATGTCACCCAGGAACGCAAACGCATGGAAGCCCGCCGCGCCCTGCGTGAGCGCCGCGCCGAAGAGACCTTCGATGACTGGGTCAGGCAGGCGCGCGACCGCACCTATGTGGAATACCGCCTGGAGGAATGAGGTAGCCTCGAACGGTCTGGTAAGACCGGGAAGGCCAGAAACCCCTCAGGCGTCTCGCCGGCTAGGCCTGATCACGATGCCGGCTGGCCAGCGGACGGATCAGCGGCGGCGGAACTGGCTGGCGGTCTTCGGTCGGGCTGCGGCAGCGCCGGCTGCTCGATCATCGCGATGGCGGAAGCTGATGCGTGCCTTGGTCAGATCGTAGGGAGACAGTTCCAGCGTCACGCGGTCGCCCGCCAGGATGCGGATGTGGTGCTTTTTCATCTTGCCGGAAGCATAGGCTGCGACTTCCATGCCGTTGTCCAGGGTGACCTTGAAACGAGTATCCGGCAACACCTCGTTGACGACCCCTTCCATCTCGATCAGTTCTTCCTTTGCCATGCGTTCGCTCTCCTGCGCCTCGCCCATGCGGCAAGGGAATATTGAAGCGGTAAAGACTAACACGTCTGCCGCTTTTCTCCCCGAGATAATTACCTAGTGCACCTATCCGACCGCCATGACTGCACACCACGCGAATCGAAATACTCTTCGACGTGGTTTACCATGGACGCCCCTACCCATGGAGAAGCGCATGCGTTCCCTGATTTCAACCTCGTTGCTGTGCGCCTTCGTGCTCATGGCCGGCCTGTTGCAGACGCCCCTGGCAATTGCCGCGGGTGAAGAAACAACGACCTATGACCAGACCGCCATCCTGAAAGAAGCCCGGCTGTTCTTCGGCGAGGCCAGCGAGGGCTTGGCCCGTGCCATCGAGAAGGCATTCAAGGAACAGGGCAGACCCGTCGGCTTCATCAAGGGCGAAGAGCTTTCCGCCGCCATCACCGTGGGCCTGAGTTACGGCAAGGGCGATCTGGTCCTCAAGAATGGAGAAACCGCAAAGGTATTCTGGCAAGGCCCATCGGTGGGCTATGACCTCGGCTTCAACGCCTCCAGGGTCTTCACCCTGATTTACAACCTGCCCTCGAAAGACGCCATCTACCAGCGCTTCCCCGGCGTCGATGGCAGCCTGTACTGGATCGCGGGCGTCGGCATGAATTACCAACGTCGCCATGACGTCATACTCGCCCCCATCCGCCTGGGCGCCGGCTGGCGCGCGGGGGCCAGCGTGGGCTACCTGAATTACACGCGGGAGCGGACTTACAGCCCGCTGTAGGGCGAATGCCGGCGAGGCGATCCGCCACTTGGGGTCATGGCTACGAAAACGCTACGCGTCCCGTCCTGTTCACGCCTCACGCGCCGCCATGAATTCAGCCAGGATCGGGGCGCAGATCACTTCCAGGGCCAGGCGCAGCTTGCCGCAGGGGATGACTAGCGTAGTCGGGCGCGACATGTAGGCACCGGAGATGCTCTTGAGTATGGAGGGAAAGTCGTGGCGCTGGCCGTCGCGGAAATGGATGATGCAGATCGACTCCTCGGCCACCGGCACATCGCGCGCGATGAAAGGGTTGGAGGTATCCACCAGGGGCATGCGCTGGATGTTGATGTCGGTCAGTCCGAACTGCGGCACGATGTAATGCAGGTAGTCGTCCAGGCGGCGCAGGATGGTTTCCACAGATTCTTCGGGGGAGCAGATCCCCTTGTCGCAATCTCTGTGTATCTTCTGGATCCACTCCAGGTTGATGGCGGGTGCCAGGCCGATCAGCAAATCCACGTGCTGCGCCACGTCGATGCCCGGCTTGCCGACACGGCGGTCTATTTCCGGCGGGAATGTAGCAACCCCGGTGGCAACCCCGGTGGCAACCCCGGTGGCAACCCCGTTGGCACCCCATGGCAGCGAACTGATCCGGCGCCGCGTCCAGGTATTGGCGACCAGGCCGCCATGCTGGCCCTCGTAAAACAAAAGATCTGCGCCCGGTGGCATTGGTTTCCACGCGGAGAACTCCCCGGCGGGTACGCCCAGATCCAGTGCATGATCGGCGCTGTGCGCGTACTGGCGGTAGACACCGCTGCCGCACTCGCCATAGGTCTTGAAGAAGGCTTCGAGTTCCGGAAAATGGTTGCACTCGGGTCCGAACCAGGAGAGGTGCCGACCGCTGCTGCGTGCCTCTTCGAGCAGTGCTGCAAACTGCCTTTCCGTGTAGCGGCGGAAGCTGTCGCCGTGGACGATGACGGGACGGATCCCGAGTCGCCGAAAAATGAACTTGAAGGCATGGCGGACGGTGGACAGACCAGCGCCGGCGGAGCCGGTCACCGCGACGATGGGATGCTGCTTGGACATGGTGATTTCCCAATAGACCTGGAGACGATGGAGAGTTTAGCAGCCTGGAGTCGAGCTACCATACGCTTCCGAACCGCCTGAACCCGACACCATGACCCAACGTGTATCCATGCGCCTGTCCAAACTCATGTCCGAACGCGGCATCTGCTCGCGCCGCGAAGCCGATACCTACATCGCCAAGGGCCTGGTCTACGTCGACGGAGCGCGCATCAGCGAACTCGGAACACGAGTGGGCCCAGAGTGTGATATCCGCCTGGCCGGCGAAGCCACCCAGCAGCAGCAGGCACGCGTCACGCTGCTGCTCAACAAGCCCATAGGCTATGTATCGGGGCAACCGGAACCGGGATACACCCCCGCCGTCACGCTGATCCGACCGGAAAATCTCTGGTCAGAGGGAGGCGGCCCGGCCTTCCAACCCACCCACACCAGGGGTCTGGCCCCGGCCGGCCGACTCGACATCGACTCCACCGGACTCCTGGTCCTGACCCAGGATGGCCGCATCGCCAAGCAACTCATCGGCGACGACTCGGACGTCGAGAAGGAATATCTCGTGCGTGTACAAGGCGACCTTGATGCGCAGGGCATGAAACTGCTCAACCACGGACTGTCTCTCGACGGCCAGAAACTGCGTCCCGCGCAGGTGGCTTGGCAGAACGAGGATCAATTGCGTTTCGTGCTCAAGGAAGGCCGAAAACGCCAGATCCGCCGCATGTGCGAATTAGTCGGGCTCACTGTGCTTGGCCTGAAGCGGGTGCGTATCGGCCAGATCATGCTAGGCCATCTGCCGATGGGGCATTGGCGTTATCTAGGCGAGGACGAACGCTTCTGAGCGCCCCCCCGATGCCACTCGACCCCATCTTGGCGTGAATGTCGCGGGGCGACGCACGAAGTTGGATGGCGGGTTTCTCCTCTATGGAACGCATGGGTTGGGCTAACGAAGCCCAACATGCAACCCTTGCCGGGATGTTGGGATTCCTGACGTCAGCCCAACCTACGGCTTCCTGTTCAAGGTCCGAGGCGGCTCGTGATGTAGCCTCATTCCCGCGCTACTCGGCGATGCAACGCGTAAGGGGACGCTTTGGTATAGTGCGTCCACGATCCTCTGACCCTGCCCGACACTGCGACGACCTCTCCCCGTCTTCGGGGAGAGGGGAATAGAAACCGAAACGGAGAAACTGACCCATGCCGAAATCCACCCCTGCGCCGTTGGCAGCGCATTTGCCGGATATCGATCCTCAGGAAACCCGCGAGTGGCTGGACGCGCTCGCCGCCGTGATCAAAGAAGAAGGCGTTGAACGCGCGCATTTCCTGCTGGAAAAACTGATCGACAAGGCACGCCGTTCCGGGGCTTACCTGCCCTACAACGCCACCACCGGCTACGTAAACACCATTCCCGTGCACATGCAGGCCAAGCACCCGGGTGATGTCGCCCTGGAACGCCGCATCAAGGCGCTGATCCGCTGGAATGCGGTGGCCTGTGTCATGCGCGCCAACGAGAAGGCGCCAGGCGTGGGTGGGCATATCGCCAGCTTCCAGTCCTCCGCCACGCTCTATGACGTCGGTTTCAACCATTTCTTCCGCGCGCCCACGCCCCTGCACGGCGGCGACCTGGTTTATTTTCAGGGCCACTCCGCACCCGGCATCTATGCTCGCGCCTACCTCGAAGGCCGCATCAGCGACGACCAGTTCTCCAATTTTCGTCAAGAAACGAGCGGCCAAGGCATCCCTTCCTATCCACATCCCTGGCTGATGCCGGACTTCTGGCAGTTCCCCACGGTGTCGATGGGACTGGGGCCCATCACCGCGATCTACCAGGCGCGCTTCCTCAAATACCTGCATGACCGCGGCATTGCCGACACTTCCGGACGCCACGTCTGGGCCTTCCTGGGCGACGGAGAGACCGACGAGCCGGAAAGTCTGGGTGCGATCACCCTGGCTTCGCGCGAAAAACTGGACAATCTGATCTTCGTCATCAACTGTAATCTGCAACGCCTGGACGGCCCGGTAAGAGGGAATGGCAAGATCATCCAGGAACTGGAGGCCGCCTTCCGCGGCGCCGGCTGGAATGTACTCAAGGTAATCTGGGGTTCGTACTGGGATCCACTCCTGGCCATGGACAGCAAGGGCATCCTGCGGCAGCGCATGGAAGAATGCGTCGACGGCGAGTACCAGAACTTCAAAGCCAAGGGCGGCGCTTACACGCGCGAGTATTTCTTCGGCAAATATCCGGAACTGAAGGAAATGGTCGCGGCCATGTCCGACGAGGACATCTGGCGCTTGAACCGCGGCGGCCACGACCCGCACAAGGTGTTCGCGGCCTATGCCGAAGCGGTCAAGCACACCGGCCAACCCACGGTGATCCTGGCCAAGACGGTCAAGGGGTACGGCATGGGTTCCTCCGGCGAAGCGCAGAA
>CAISDD010000121.1 GCA_903883985.1 uncultured Pseudomonadota bacterium
CGGCGGCGCGCAGGAAGTTGCGCATGGCCACGGTGACGTCGCCGAAGTCGATATCCACCGGGCACGGATGCACGCACTAGTGGCAGACCGAGCAGTGATCGGCGATGTCGTCGAATTCGGCAAAATGCGCCAGCGACACTCCGCGACGCGTCTGCTCTTCGTAGAGGAAGGCTTCGATCAGGAGCGAGGTGGCGAGGATCTTGTTGCGCGGCGAGTAGAGCAGGTTGGCGCGCGGCACATGGGTGTTGCACACCGGCTTGCATTTGCCGCAACGCAGGCAGTCCTTGATGGAGTCGGCGATGGCGCCGATCTCCGACTGTTCCATGATGAGCGACTCCAGTTCCAGCAGGCCGAATGACGGCGTGTAGGCATTGGTCAGATCCGCACCCTTGACCAGCTTGCCCTTGTTGAAGCGGCCTTCCGGATCCACCCGTGCCTTGTAGGCGGCGAATTCGGTCAGCGCCTTGTCGGAGAGGAACTCCAGCTTGGTGATGCCTATGCCGTGCTCGCCGGAAATCACCCCGCCCAGTTCCTGGGCCAGGCGCATGATGCGCGCCACCGCCTGGTTGGCGGCCTGCAACATGGCATAGTCGTCGGAGTTGACCGGGATGTTGGTATGCACGTTGCCGTCGCCGGCGTGCATGTGCAGGGCGACGAACACCCGGCCTTTCAGCACGCGCTTGTGGATCGCATCGCACTCGATCAGGATCGGTTCGTATTCCCGGCCGGTGAATATCTGCCTCAATTCCGCGCGCACCTCGCGTTTCCATGACACCCGCAGGCTGTGATCCTGGAGGGCGCGAAAAATGTCGCCGCTGAGGGCAGCGTTCGCCGCGACCAGAGGGGCGGGCGGGAGTGCGGCCAGGTAGCCCGCCCAGCGCGCGCGCACCTGACGCAGCAGTTCCAGGGCGCGCGTGCGCCGGGTTTCGGTCAGGGCCGGATCGGCCGTGCCGTCCTCGTCCTCGGTGAGCGGCAGGGGGCCGCGCAGGAAGGCTTCCAGCGCGTCCAACAGGGCCAGCTTGTTGGTGGTGGAGAGCTCGATGTTGATGTGCTCCACCCCATCCGAATACTCGGCCAGGCGGCAGATGGGAATCACCACGTCCTCATTCACCTTGAAGGCGTTGGTGTGCTTGGCGATGGCTGCCGCGCGGGAGCGGTCCAGCCAGAACTTCTTGCGCGCCTCGCTGTTCGTCGCGATGAAGCCCTCGCCGCCGCGTGCGGTGGCGCTTGCGACGATGCGCCTGGCGGCGGCATCGACGGCGGCCGCGTCATCGGAGGCGATGTCGGCCAGCAGCACCATGTTCGGGCGGCCATTCGAGCTTGCCACACCTCGTTCGGCCTTGGTGGCATAGCCCACCGCCCGGATATAGCGCGCGTCCATGTGCTCCAGGCCAGCCAGGAGGACTTCCGGCGAGTCGTGCCGCGCGAAATAATCGGTGATTTCGACGATGGCTGGCACCGCTTCCGAGACCTGACCGAAGAATTCCAGGCACACCGTGCGGATCTCGGGCGGCATGCGATGCAGGACGAAGGTGGCCTGGGTGATCAGGCCGTCGCAGCCTTCTTTCTGGATGCCGGGCAGGCCGGACAGAAATTTGTCGGTGACGTCCTTGCCCAGTCCGCGCTTGCGAAAGGCGTGGCCCGGAATTTCCAGGATTTCCACGGCGCCCTTGGGGCTGCCGTCGGCGTGGGCGCGCCGCAGTTCGAAGCGCGCGGTCTCGATGTCGTGTATCTTGGCGAGGTTGTGATCCAGGCGGGTGACGATCAGCCAGTCGGCGTCGGGCGTGACCATCTTCCAGGAAACCAGGTTGTCCAGCGCCGTGCCCCACAGCACCGCCTTCTTGCCGCCTGCGTTCATCGCCACATTGCCGCCGATGCACGATGCATCCGCCGAGGTGGGATCGACCGCGAAGGCCAGTCCTGCGCGCTCCGCGTCTTCCATGACCCGGCGCGTCACTGCTCCGGCGCCGCAGGTGATGACCGGAGTCGGCGTGCTGTGTCCGGGCAGCACGCGCTGCTCGACCTTGCTCCTGAAATCGAGCTTCTCCGTATTGATGACGGCCGAGAGCCGGGTGAGCGGAATCGCCCCTCCCGTATAGCCGGTGCCACCGCCACGCGGAATCAGGGTGAGGCCGAGTTCTACACAGCCGGCCACCAGGCCGGGGATCTCCTCCTCGCCGTCGGGGCTGAGCACCACGAAGGGGTATTCCACGCGCCAGTCGGTGGCGTCGGTGACATGGCTGACCCGGCTCAAACCATCGAAGGCGATGTTGTCGCGGCGCGTGTGGCGGCTAAGCTGTCGCAGCAGCGCCTCGCGCAAGCGGCTGGTTTCCTTGAAGCCGGCCTCGAAGGCGTCCACCGCCTGACCCGCGAGTTCCAGCAATCGACCGACGCGCGGGTTGGTCTGGCGGCGCTTCTCGATCTCGCCCAGGCGATGGCGCAAGGCCTGGATCAGCAGTGCGCGGCGATCAGGATAGCCGAGCAGGTCGTCCTCCAGGTAGGGGTTGCGCGTAACCACCCAGATGTCGCCCAGCACTTCGAACAGCATGCGCGCGGAACGCCCGGTCTTGCGTTCGCCGCGCAGTTCCTCAACCAGACGCCAGCCATCAGCGCCCAGGAGACGCAGGATGATCTCGCGGTCGGAGAAGGACGTGTAGTTGTAGGGAATCTCGCGGATGCGCTGGGTGGCCATATCGGCAAAGCTCGGGAAAGGGGCTGCGAATTCTACCGGAAGCCTTCCCTCGGACGCCGGTTGATTCCCACTTAGACCTTATCCATCAAGGGGATATGCGATTCAGCAAGGCGCCTGCGCAGCCTGGCCTGGGCGGCGTAGAATGTGAACGTTAAACGTCCCACGGACCCTTTCCTTCGGTCATGATTCCCCTGCTTATCGTGGCCCACGGCCATCTCGGCGAAAGCCTCATTCAGTGTGCCAGTTTCGTGCTGGGGCATCGCCCGGAGCAGTTGGAAAGCCTCGATCTGTCCGCCTGCGATGAGCCCGGAGAGATGTTGCTGTGGGCGCGGACACAGATCGCGCGCATGGATCAGGGCAAGGGGGTGCTGATCCTCACGGACGTCTACGGCGCCACGCCTTGCAACACGATTTGCAAGCTGATCGAACACGAGCATGTGGAAGCCGTGGCAGGTGTCAATTTGCCGATGTTGCTCAAGGCGCTGACTTACCGCGATGATGACCTTCCCCGCCTGATCCGCAAGTCGGTGCAGGGCGGTCAAGGTGGCATCATGTATATCCTTCCTTCTTCTGAACAAATCGACTGATGCCTGAACGCGACATCGAAATCGTCAACAAGCTGGGCCTGCATGCGCGCGCCTCCGCCAAACTGACCCAGACCGCCAGCAGCTTCCCCTGTGAAGTCTGGCTCGCGCGCGGGGGCCGTCGCGTCAATGGCAAGAGCATTATGGGTGTGATGATGCTGGCAGCCGCGCGCGGCACCAGCATCCGGCTGGAGACCCACGGGGAGGAGGAGGAGGCCGCCATGGCGGCGCTGGTGGCCTTGATCGGCGACAAGTTCGGGGAAGGGGAATGAAGCAGGCTCAAGGTTCAAGGTTCAAGCATTTCCTTGCCCCTAGCCACAAGCCACTGGCCACTAACCACTGGCCACTGGGGTTTACATGACTTTTAGCCTGCACGGTATCGGCGTTTCTGGCGGCTACGCGATCGGCCGGGCGCAGGTCTATTCCCAGGATAGGCTGGAAGCCCCGCATTACCTCCTGCGCCCCGAGCACCTGGAGGTCGAGGTGGAGCGGTTTTCCGCTGCGGTGGCTGCGGTCAGGGCCGAGATGCTGTTCTTGCAGGCGCACATCCCGGAAGGCGCGCCGGCGGAGCTCTCCGCCTTCCTCAATGTACACGTACTGATCCTCAACGATGCCATGCTGTCGGAAGCGCCCAAGCGCCGCATCCACAGCGAGCGCTGCAACGCCGAATGGGCGCTGGCACAGCAGACCGAGGCGTTGATCGCGCAGTTCGAGGCGATCGAAGACGATTACCTGCGCGAGCGCCGCAACGACGTGCGCCAGGTTGCCGACAAGGTGCTCAAGGAACTCATGGGCCATCCCGGTCACGCGCCGCTGCGGCCCGCCCTGGAAGGCGAGAGCATCCTGGTGGCGCACGATCTTTCGCCGTCCGACATGGTGTTGTTCAAACGCCATGATTTCGCCGGCTTCATCACCGATCTGGGCGGCACCACCTCACATACCGCCATCCTCGCGCGCAGCCTCTCCCTGCCCTCGGTGATGGCGCTGCATAGCGCGCGTGCCCTCATTCAGGACGGCGATTGGCTGATCGTCGATGGCGTCGCGGGCGTGGTGATCGTCAATCCGGATGTATCCATCCTCGACGAATACCGTTTGCGCAGGAATCAGTGGCTGCTGGAGCAAAAGAAGCTGCGGCGGCTCAAGACCAGTCCCTCCGCTACCCTGGATGGCCTGGAGATCGAACTGCAGGCGAATGTTGACCTGCCGGGAGATGTGGCGCAGGCGTTGGGAGAAAACGCCAGTGGTATCGGTCTGTTCCGCAGCGAATTCCTCTTCCTGAACCGCGACGACCTGCCCTCCGAAGACGAACAGTTCGAGGCCTACCGGCATGTGGCGCGGGAGATGGTGGGACGCTGCGTGGTCATCCGCACCCTGGACGTGGGCGCCGACAAGTCCGTGCGCTGGCTGACCGATGTCAGCGTCAATCCCGCACTCGGCCGCCGCGCCATCCGTCTGTGCCTGGCGGAGCCGCAAATCTTCACAAGCCAGCTTCGCGCCTTGTACCGCGCCAGCCATTACGGCCAGATCAAGATACTGCTACCCATGCTGGCAAGCCTGACCGAACTCGACCAGGCACTGGCCCTGATCTCGGCTGCGCGCGGCATGCTGCGCATGGAGGGCATCCCCTTCGATGAGGAAACGCCCATCGGTGGCATGATTGAAGTGCCGGCTGCGGCACTCGCGGCGGAATGGTTCGCGAAGAAGCTGGATTTCCTCTCCCTGGGCACCAACGACCTGATCCAGTACACCCTGGCCATCGACCGCACCGATGACACGGTCGCCCACCTCTACGATCCGCTGCACCCCGCCGTGCTGGCGTTGATCGACCATACACTCAAGACCGCCCTCAAGTTGGGCAAGCCTGTGTCCATTTGCGGCGAGATGGCAGGTGACCCAAAGCTCACCCGATTGCTCCTGGGGCTGGGCCTGACCCGATTTTCCATGCATCCGGCGCATATCCTGGCGGTGAAGCAGCAGGTGCTGCGCAGCCATGTCGGCGACCTGGCCCCACTGGCCAGGAAGTTGCTGCGCGCCGGTCGCCCGGAGCGCATCCAGGAGTATCTGGAGCAGATCAACCGTTGAACCTGGGTTCCTGTGACCTCCGTAACGACACGGTCAACAGCGGAATGGGGGTTTATCTGGCCCCTCATTCGTAGCCAGCGTAGCGCGGAATAAACGGCGTTCCGCCCTACCTAGAACAGTTCCGACCCGGTGTTGCCGGCGGGGTCGGTCCGCGCCGGGCCGTTGTCGTCGTCCTCTATGATCTGGTCGGACACCAGGTAGCGCGCCCAGACCTTGTTGCCGCTGCCGGAATAGACCACTTGCTCGCACAGCTTCTTTACCAGAGCGATACCGCGTCCAAAAGCCATCTGATTCTCGGCGCGGAGAGTCGCGGTGTTGTTCTGGATTTGCTCGAAATCGAAGCCCAACCCGGTATCCGTCATGCTGATGTCGAGCAGGGCGCGTGTTTCCTCCTGGTGCAGCAGGAAAGAGATGTCTATGCGACCCTGGCGCAAGCCATTCAGGCGTTCGCTTCGCTGCTGTAGGTATTGCTCGAAACCGCCGATCCAGTTCTTGGTTGCCGAGCCTAGGCCTAGCAATCCGTGATCCAGTGCGTTGTTGAACAATTCCGAAAAGATCAGGAACAAGGAACCCTGATGTGGCTTCAAGGCGTGCACCTGGGTGACGAAACCGAGCACGGCAGGAACCACGTCGATGTAACGCAATTCCTGGGCACCGAAGGAGAGGTCCATGCGCCACTCTGAAATGTGTCCATGGTGGGCATGCGTGAGGGTATCGAAGCGTGGCAGGAAGCGCCGGTCGATCGGTATGGAAACCAGCATGGCAGAGATGTCGTCACGTCCCGCGTGGCCGGCCAGATGGGCCTCGACGCCGCCTAGCAGGCTGGTGAAGCGCTGATCGCTGTCGTTCGAACTGGCCAGGCAGTCGCGCACACCCTGGATGCCAAGCCATGCGCCGTCCGGGTCTTCCGCTTCGGTCAGTCCGTCGGAGCAGAGCACCAGGTCTCCGGCTTCATGGAATACCACCATCTCGGTCACACCGGAAAAGAGCTTGTCCGGAAGGATACCCAGCGGCGGGTGGGCGGAGGCCCATTGCATGGAGACTTCGCCATGCGCGTTGATGAACAAGGCGTTCGGGTTGCCGCCGTTCCACACTTCCACCGTATGATTGCGCACGTCGATAGAGGCCAGTGTGGCCGCCACGAAGCGATCCGAAGGCAGGATGGCCTTGAGTTTTCGATTTAATTCCTCGGCGATCGAAGGCAGTGGAAACCCCTTTGTGGTCATGCTGTAGAACGCCTGGGTCAGCGGCATGGCGGTGAGTGCCGCAGCCAGGCCATGGCCAGTGGCGTCGGCCAGAAGCACATTGAGTACCTCGCCGGGTGCGCGCGCGGCGCAGAGCAGGTCGCCGCTGAAGGTGTCCGCGGGCATGTTGAAATGCCGAATCATGGGGTCGCGCAGGCCGGCCGCGTCGGTGAGCCGGGCCATCACATGGGCGCCCAGGCGCGACTGCTCCTCCGCATCCAGGCGCCAGTTGCGCAGTTCAGCGGCATTGGTCTGCGCTTCCTGCTGCAGGGAAAGGACGCGGGCATAGCTGTTGATCTTGGCGCGCAGTATCTGCAGTGATGCGGGTTTGACGATGTAATCGTCGCCACCGACTTCCAGGCCGCGGACGATGTCCTGCATCTGGTCCAGCGCGGAGAAGAAGATGATGGGCGTCCATTTTTCCGAGGGTAGGGCGCGGATATGCTGTACCGCCGTGATGCCATCCATCACCGGCATCATGATGTCCATGATCACCAGATCGGGTTTTCCAGATTGAAATTTGGCGACTGCTTCCTCGCCATTGCCGGCCAGGATCGTGGCATGGCCCAATTTATGCGCGACGGCCTCGAGCTGCTTGGCGTTGGTAGGCGTGTCGTCGACGATGAGGATGGTGAGGCGGTGACTGGACACGGGGTGAGAGGCCTACGTGGTGAGCGTGATCGCGATGCCAATCAGGCTTGAATTCTGAACAGCTTGCCGAAATTGGCGATGTCCAGGACCTGCTTGACGGTACCCTTGAGCCCGGAGAGGGCCACGCTCCGGCCTGCTGCATCGCATTTCTCGCGCAACAGCAGCAGCATTCCCAGGGCGGAGCTGTCGAGGTAATCGACATCGCCAAAGTCGATGATGATCTCCCGAACACCTGCTTTTACAAGATGCTGCTCATACGCGGAGCGAAAATCCCGGTGCGAATGGAAATCGAAGCGGCCGCCCAGTTTCAGTGTGGCGCGGTCGCCGTTTACATCGTTGGCTATCAACATGAGGCTACTCCGTTTACTTGGCTTGGCTGTTCATTATCGGCCTCAGACCGACTTTCTTGAGCGTAAATATCGCCTGTCGCTAGTTGCGCCGACCGAGTCGGTCGAGCACACGGCTGGCGATGTCGTGCAGGGGACAGACTTCGGCTGCGGCGCCGATGTCTATGGCCGCCTTGGGCATGCCGAACACGATACAGGATGCTTCGTCCTGGGCGATGGTGTGGGCGCCGCTGTTACGCATGGCGAGCATGCCTTGAGCGCCGTCCTTGCCCATGCCGGTCATGATCACACCCAGTGCGTTCGGGCCGGCGATCTCCGCAGCGCTGTGGAACAGGACGTCGACCGAGGGGCGGTGGCGGTTCACCGGATCGGCCTTCGAGAGTTCCGTGTAGTAGTACGCACCGCTTTTCTTCAGCAGCAGATGCGAGTGGCCGGGTGCGATGTAAGCATGTCCGGGCACCACGCGCTCGCCCTGTGCCGCCTCTTTTACGGTCATCGCCGAGAGGCCGTCCAGGCGCAGCGCGAAGGATCGGGTGAAGGCCTCGGGCATGTGCTGGGTGATGAGTACGGCCGGTGAGGTTGCCGGCATGCGCGTGAGGAATTCCTTGAGTGCTTCGGTGCCGCCCGTGGACGAGCCGACGAAGATGATTTTTTCGGTGGTGTGGAGGAAATGTCCTGGCAGGGGTTGTGGCCGAGTTACCTGGGTAGCGTTCAGTGCGTGGCGGCGAATGTGGGCTCGGGAGGCTGCGCGTATCTTGTCACCGATTTCGTGGCTCAGATCGTTGAGGCCGTCGCTGACGCCGATGCAGGGCTTGGTGATGAAGTCCACCGCGCCCAGTTCAAGGGCTTTCAGCGTGACTTCATTGCCCTTCTCGGTCAGGGTGGACACCATCAGCACCGGCATGGGGCGTAGGCGCATGAGTTTTTCCAGGAACTCCAGCCCGTTCATGCGTGGCATTTCTACGTCCAGAGTCAGCACATCCGGATCGAGCTGCTTGATCATTTCGCGCGCGGTGACCGGATCGGGCGCCTGGCCCACCACCTCCATGTCCGGTTCGCTGTTGATGATCTGCCGTAGGAGGCTGCGGATCAGTGCGGAGTCGTCGATGATCAGGACTTTTATCTTGGGCATGGTTGTGGCTAGTGGCTAGTGGCGAGTAGCAAGTGGCAAGTACGCAACCCGACGATCTGCCTCACGTGAACAACTCCACGTCGCCGGCGATGGTGGACGTCTTGAGGCGCTGGCCGTAGATCTGTTCGCGTTCGATGATGGTGTTGTTGTGCACGCTCTTGAGTTTGCGCACCATGACGCGGCCGTTTGCCGGGAAGAAATAGACCTTGCGCGGGTAGAAGCCCATGAGGTCCTGCGAGACCACCTTGATGCGCTCGGTCTCGAGGTATTCCAGCACGAACTCGCTGTTGCGCTCGCCCACGTTCACCGTGGTGAAACCGCGCAATACGGCGCCGCCGCCGAACACCTTGGCTTCCAGGCGGGCGCGGTTGGCGCCCATCTTGACCAGCTGGTTGACCAGCACTTCCATCGCATAGCCGCCATAGCGCATCGAGGACGACAACACATCGCTCCGGTCGCCGCTTTCGGGCAACATGAAATGATTCATGCCGCCCAGCCCAGTCATGGGATCGCGGATGCACGCCGCTACGCAGGAGCCCAGCACCGTCACCAGCAGCATGTCGCGGCCAGTCACGTAATACTCGCCCGGCAGGATCTTGGCCGCCTCGATATCGAAATTGCGGTCGAAA
>CAISDD010000122.1 GCA_903883985.1 uncultured Pseudomonadota bacterium
ACTGCCCGCATTTGATGCAGACCGCGTTGAAATCATCCTCGGCCAGGGCGCCGGGTGGGCGCAAGGCATAGGGCGCGGCCCGCGCCTCATTGCGCAGGATATAGTCCCACAACAGGCCGCCGGTGCCCGCGAGCGCAGCCCCCTGCGCCAGCTTGACCAGAAATTCGCGTCGGGCGTTCATCCTTGATTCCTCAGTTGACCGCTCCTTTTCTCGCGTGAAGCCCCATGAACATTGAGGTTTGTGCCTTCGGTCACGCTCACCCTTTGGGTGTATCCGCTACGCACCCGATTGCACGCCTGGCGAGCCGCCTGGCTGCGTTGCTTCTTCTTGCAGGGAGCGACCATGCGCGTCGTCGCGCCTTGCCAGACAGCTCGCCAGACGTACACTCGGGCGTGTTCAACCGAGGATTCAAGGTTCATGGATTTCACAGGTTCAAGGCACAAGATCCAGGGGTAGACCCGGGTGGGTTTCCTTGCATCTTGGACCTTGCATCTGATGTCAGGCCTTGTAGATCTTGACTGCGCACTTCTTGTAGTCGGTCTGCTTCGACAAGGGGCAGGTCGTGTCCAGAGTGACCTTGTTGATCAGCACGCCTTCGTCGAACCAGGGCACGTACACCAGGCCACGCGGTGCGCGGTTGCGCCCGCCCGTTTCCACGCGCACCTTGACCTTGCCGCGACGCGATTCGACCCAGACCAGGTCGTTGCGCTTGAGCCCCCTGGCATCCGCGTCCTTCTGGTGGATCCAGCACACCGCCTCGGGGACCGCGCGGTGCAATTCCGGGACGCGCCGGGTCATGGTGCCGGAATGCCAATGCTCCAGCACGCGGCCGGTCGCCAGCCAGAGGTCATAGGTGGCATCCGGCTTTTCGACCGGCGAAGCGTAGGGGCGGAAATAGATCTTGGCCTTGTGCGAGATGTCCACCTTGCCGGCGGGGTCACCCATCTTGTCCAGATCCCCCATCACCAGGGAATTGCCGTTGTTGCCGTAGAAATCGAAGCCGCTGCCGCGGGCGACGTAGGGATCGTACTTCTCGTTGTTGCGCCAGGGCGTCTCGGTCCACTTGCCCTCTTTCAACACCACCGGCCATTTCAGTCCGCGCACGTGGTCGTCGTGGTAAACGTCGAAGGGTGCGAGGTCATGACCATGGCCCATGCCGAACTTGCGGTATTCCTCGAACAGTGCCTTCTCGGGGAACCAGCCATCCTTGAGCAGATCGCAGATGTGGTTGCCGTGGCCGCGCGCCACCGCGTTGTCTGGCCACTTGTATTTCCTGTTTTCCGGCGTGGCGAAGAGCACCTCGTAGAGGGTGGTCTCCGGCGTGTACCCCATCTTCACCGCCTCGTCGAGCACACTGGGCAGCTTGCCGTCCGGGAAACCCTCGGCCTTGAGGCCGGGCAGCGGCTGCTCGCCCCAGACCTCCTTGAGTTTGAAGCGCTTGGACAGTTCCAGCATCATCCACAGGTCGCCTCGCGCCTGACCGGGCGGCAACACCTGCTGGCGCCAGACCTGGGTGCGGCGCTCGGCGTTGCCGTAAGCGCCCCATTTTTCATTGATCATGGCCGCGGGCAGGATCAGGTCGGCCACCTTGCAGGACACGCCGGGATAGGCGTCGGCGAC
>CAISDD010000123.1 GCA_903883985.1 uncultured Pseudomonadota bacterium
CCGAGGGCCGCGCCCTGCAACAGATCAAGGATAGGGGCTACGCGGACAAATACCGCGCCCTGAATCAACCCATCCACGCCATCGGCGTCGAGTTCAGCCGTGAGACCCGTAGTGTGGTCGGCTTCGAGGTCGAGACGCTGGCGTAGGAAGCAAGGGCACGATGAAAAATTATTTTCAGTTGTTCCCTAAAGTTATTCCTGGGTCTGCCGTTGATGGGCTTGCGCGAGCAGTTTGACGGTTGTTCGGGCAACTTTTCGGGAGAGAACTCCCGTTACCAGAAAAAAATGGAGAACCATCATGACTAACGCTACCGCCGCTTCGAGAGCAGTCAAGCATTCCAATCTGAAACCTGGCCTGAAATTCGCCCTCACGGCTCTCACGGCTCTCGCTGCAGGTGGCGCCGTGGCCGCACCCCAGACCTTCACCGCCACCGCCACGGTGCAGAACGCGGTGACCCTCACCCAGACCACCCCGATGAATTTCGGTACGGTGTTCGCAACGGCGACCAGTGCCGGGGCCGCTGCTGACGCAACCTTTAGCCAGAGGCTAAGCCTCACGCCCACCGGGGCTGCGACTGCAGCGAACTTGGCCGCCGGCGGTACTACCCTGCCAGGGAAATTGTTGAGCCTGGGCGGTGGAGTGGCCGGTGTTTTTACTGCGCCCGGTCTGCCGTCGAATGGCACCGTAGGTGTGCGGTTGACCGACTCGGATAATGTAGTTGGGTTCGTAAATGCAGTAGATGCTACGGCTGTGACGGCGGCCTCCTGTGTCTACGACACCCCAGCCTTAGCGATAGCTGCAGGCCAAGTGGTGCTGGCAAACGGTGCAGAGCCTAGTGTCGCATTTTTTTGCGTGAATGGATTTACGAGCAATCGACTTAACTTATTAGGTGACACATTGGTTCCTGCCACCGGTTATGGTTTGGGTTTCGGTGTCTCTGCGCTGACCTTCAATCTCGGTGCCTCGCTGATCACTCAAGCTCCTGCCGATGGTGTTAAGCGCCTGTATCAGCCCGGTGCCTATACAGGGACTTTCGGTATGGAAGTGGTTTTCCCGTGATCACTGCGCAGCGCCGCCCTCGGGGGCGGGCCGGTTTGTTCACTGTCCGTCCTTGTTGAGGTTTATCGCTTTCTTCCTGTGCGCGTTCGCGTGGGCGACGGCCCAGGCTGCCCCGTCCATCGTGACTACGCAGCCGCTGGACTTCGGCACGCTGGCGATCAAATCCAATGCTGCGCCGTCGAGTGTCAGCCTCACGCCTCAGGGCAGCGCCTCTTATGGCAGTGGTTTTGTCTACGTTTCCGCGCCCAAGCCTGGGCATTATCAACTGACAGGCTATCCGCTCTATGTAGACATGACCGTGAGCATGGCGCCCACATCGGTCAGTCTGACCAGCGGGCTTCCTGGCGAGACCCTCACCGCGACGCTGGCCACGACCAATCCGCAGGCCTTGCATACCGACCTGAATGGGTCGGTAGCCTTTACTCTGGGTGCTGCGCTCACGACCAGTGGCAGCGGCACACCCTACCAAGACGGACCTTATCTCGGCCACGCCGACCTGACCTTCAGCTTCATAGATCTCGCCGGCCAACCCCAGTTCAGTCATCAGACGATCGATGTCCATTTCACGCAGCGCAACAGCCTGGTGCTCACCCAGGTTCAGCCACTCAATTTCGGCAAGCTTCTGGCCTACTCCTCGAACACCGATCAGGCCAGTCTGACGCTGGGCACGAACGGCTTGGTCACTATCCTAAGGCCCGGATCGGCCAGGATTGTCCGATTCGGCGGCGAAACCCCCGCCACCATTCAGGTTACGACCGGAGCGGCTTATGCGCCGGTGAGCATCGTGCTTCCCAGTACTCCCGTCTATCTGGTGCATGCGTCGCAGTCGGCCACGGTTGCCAGGCTGGTGGTGACGAACTTTGTGGCGCAACCCGTGACCGGCAATGTCGCTCTCAACGCCTTGGGTGCCATGAATTTCCGCGTGGGCGCCACGCTGAGCACCGAACAGACCACCAAGTCCTACCAGGATGGTGTGTATACGGGGACTTATGATGTCACGGTCGAATATTGATCAAATGAACGGAGGATTTTCATGGCTTTGACACTCACCGCAATCTGGCGCACTGCATTCCTGGGCGCCGCATTCGTGACAGGGATGGCTCACGCCGATCTCCTCGTCAGCCCGCAACGCGTCATCCTCAGCGATGACCATCGTCAGGTCGTCATCAGCCTCAACAATCCTGGGACGACCACGAATAGTTACCGTCTGAGTTGGGTCGAGCGCCGCGAGACCGAGACGGGGCAGTTGATTTCCGTCAAGGCGGGCGAGGCCTCACGCTCTGCAGCGGAGTTGGTGCGCTACTCGCCGCAGCGCGTGACGGTCGCACCGGGAAGCACCCAGACTGTGCGTCTCGACTTCAGGCCACCGGTCGATCTGGCACCCGGTGAATATCATTCCCATTTGCTCGTCGGTATGGAAGCGCCCGTGAATGGCACTGGCGGCACACCCACCATCAGTGGTGAGCAGAAGGGCATCAGTTTCCAGCTCAATGCCCTGCTGTCCTATGCCGTGCCGGTTTTCGTGCGTCATGGAGCCGGGACGGCCACGGCCGAGATCAGCGCCATCGAGCCCACCCAGGTCAAGCGCGATGGGGTTGACGTGCCCGGATTGAAGGTGAGGCTCAAGCGTGGCGGCGAATTCAGCTCCTACGGGCGCATCGTCGTCTACCAACAGCTCGATGCCAACGCGCCGGTGGAATTGATCAGCGAAGCGGGTGGAGTGGCGATGTATGCCGAGATCAAGGGCCTGACCCGGGTGGTTGACCTGAAACCCGGCAGCCGATTGGTACAGGGGAGCTGGATCCGGGTGACCTACGAAGGCGAGGGCACCGACCACGGTCAGGTCTACGCGGAACGCAGCTTCCAGGTGGGAAAATAGTCCCGTAGTCCATCCCAACTACCGCACCCAAGGGCATAATGCGGAATAAACAGCATTCCGCCCTACGCTGGGGGCAAGCCCGCTCCCGCGCGGGTACACGAGTTCAATCCGGCTCGTTGAGCGGCGGCACGGCGATGCCGTGCGCCTTGAGGAATTGCCAGACCTTGACCTTGTAGGGGCCGTACGGGTGGGTTTGAAACCCGCTCCTACATGTCGTACGGGCGGGTTCGAAACCCGCCCCTACATGTCGTACGGGCGGGTGTGAAACCCGCCCCTACATGTCGTACGGGCAGGTTTGAAACCCGCCCCTACATGTCGTACGGGCAGGTTTGAAACCCGCCCCTACATACCGTACGGTCGGGTTCGAAACCCGCCCCTACATGTCGTACGGGCTGGTTTGAAACCCGCCCCTACATGCCGTATGGTCG
>CAISDD010000124.1 GCA_903883985.1 uncultured Pseudomonadota bacterium
CATTATTGTCTTGACTCAGGGGTCCACCATACTCACCCAGGCTGCGCGGGTCGATCCGACGAATCTGCGACGTACGATCCGCCGCAGCGAGCTACGCCAGATGGTTCCGCTGGCGGACTCGACGATCTATGAGCTGGAACGTAGAGGCGGATTTCCGCAGCGGTTTTTTCTCACCGCCCGCTGCGTGGTTTGGGACTTGGCCGAGGTCGATGAATGGCTGCGGAACCAGCGGCAGCCGGGCGTTAACGAACTGGTAAAGAAGGCGCCGATGCCGGATTTTCGTCTGCGCAAGCGGCGCTCCAGCAAGGGTGACGAATAGATGGCACCTCACCATCCCGGCCGCGGGAACCCCGCCGGGCCCCTCAGGCACGCCAGCTCACGCGCGCATTGTATTAACCGTTCTGGTAAACTATTTATATGAAAGTCTCCTACGAGGACGAAGACGTCGAGACTTTGTGCAAGCAATCCAAGGTAGCCGTGAAGACGCTGGGCATGGAGTCGGCGAAGAAGTTGCAGCGCCGCCTTGCCGAGCTACACGCTGCCAGCGTGGTGAGCGAACTGGCGATCGGCCGGCCGCATCCGCTGGAGTACGACCGGGCCGGCCAGTTCGCCGTGGACTTGCACAAGGGAAAGCGACTGATCTTCAAGCCGACGCGCAACCCGCCGCCGCTCAAGGCGGACGGATGCATCGATTGGTCGCAAGTTGCGGAGATCACGATCATCGAAGCAGAGGATTACCATGACTGAGGCAGTACTACGAATCTACGAGTCGCTGGCGGAGTTCGCGCCCGATTGGGTTGCCATCCCTGGCGAATCGATCCAGGACCTGTTGGAAGAGCGTGGCTGGTCGCAGGCCGATCTGGCCACGCGCACGGGTTTCACGACCAAGCATGTCAACCTGCTCCTGAAGGGCAAGGCGCCGATCAGCGAAGAGACGGCGCTCAGGCTCGAACGGGTGCTGGGCAGCACCGCGCGGTTTTGGCTCAATCTCGAGGCGCAGTACCGCGAGCACGCGGCCCGACAGCAGTCCGTCAAGGCGCTGGCTCTGCACGTGGATTGGCTGAAGGAGCTTCCCCTGGCCGATATGGTGAAGTTCGGCTGGGTGCGCAAGGTGAAGGACAAGGCGCAGCAGGTCTTCGAGTGCCTGCGCTATTTCGGCGTGGCGGATGTCGATGCGTGGCGCGAGCAGTACGAGCGCCCGGTAGCGGCGTACCGTGCTTCCGAAAAGCTGACGCGCATCCCTGCCGCGGTCAGCGCGTGGCTGCGCCATGGGGAACGCGCCGCCGAGGATATGCGCCTGGGTGATTTCGACCGCGAGTCGTTCGAAGCGGCGTTGCAGAATATCCGGTCGCTGACGGCGGAGCGAGTTCCCAAGGAATTTTTCCCTCGGCTCACCGAGCACTGTGCACGCGTGGGCGTTGCCGTTGTTCTGGCGCCGGCGCCCAAGGGCTGCCCGGTCAGCGGCGCGACCAAGTGGCTCGGTACCAACAAGGCGCTGATCATGCTGAGCCTGCGTGGCAAGACCGATGACAAGCTGTGGTTCTCCTTCTTCCACGAGGCTGGTCACCTCCTGAAGCATGGCAAGAGGATGACGTTCCTCGACATCATGGGAGAAGACGGGCTGAACGCGCAAGAAGAACGGGAGGCGGACGCGTTCGCCCGCGACATGCTGATTCCTGCCGCCGATTACAGGGAGCTGTCAGCGCAGCCAGTGATCAGCGAGCGGATGATCCGCGAGTTCGCCGAGCAGATTCACATCTCACCTGGAATCGTGTTGGGGCGCCTGCAATTCGAGCGACGGATTGGATGGCAGCAGTTGAACCATCTGAAGGTTAGCTATCGCTGGGACCACGAAGCCTGAGCATCGAATTACCCCGCGGCACTGCGGAACAGCATTTGCATTGGCAAGCCTTGGTCGTCTTCAGAAGGAACGCCGACCAGGCGCCGGAGTTCGCTGGAGACCGCACGGCCAGTGACATGCGCGGCGAGAGCATCCAGGACGTCGTCAGATTGGACGTCTTTGCGTCGAGTTTCGTGAAGAGCTCGGTTCAGCAGATTTTCCGCCTCGGGATGCCAAGTAGACAGCAAAGCAAGGCGCTCCTTGATGCCCTCGGCTTTGCTCTTCCGATACCGCATCGGTCTGCCGCCGTTCAATCCCCACAAGCAAACCTCCGGATGGATATCAATGACTTTCCGACTCGCGCCCGGATTCCCGAGCAGGACCTGATCGACCTCGACGATCTTCCTGCAGATACCCCAGGCCTGAGCCGACAAGCTGCGACCAACTTCATCGAGGTTCCACGCGCGAGCTTGCACGATGTCAGCGGCCCTTGAGGCGCGACGCGAAGGTGGCGAGAAGACACTAGATGCCCGCGGTCCCAGCAATGCTCGGGCCTGTCCGTCGCATGGGCGCGACGGGCAGTCTCGCCACGGTAGACCGATCGGAATATCGACAAGAATTCTGTCCGCCCCACTCCATGAAGCAAGAAGCTCAGAGAAACTTGAGTGGACACGATAGGTCAACCCGGCGCCGTCGAGTGCTGTCACCGCAATCCAGCCTGCTTGGCATCCATCCACGCCGACGGACAGCGGCGCATCAGGCCCACTCATATCGGCGCCGCCGTCGTCACCATCTTCATGCTCGGTGGCAGCAAGGTCGGCGTGTGCGACTCCCCCGCCACCCACGCGTCGATCATGTCCGCCCATTCCTGCAGCATGTGACGGCGTTGCTCGCCATACTCGGCCTTGTTGTAGACCCCACGCGATGACCGCCCGTCCTCGTGAGCGAGGCACTTCTCGATCCAGTCGCTATTGAAACCGAGCTCGTTCAGGATGGTCGAGCCCGTGCGCCGCAGATCATGCACGGTAAAGGAGTCCAACGGCAGACCCGATTCCTTGGCTTTCGCCACCACGACCTGAGTCACCCGGTTGAGGGTGGCCTTGGACATGCAGCGATCGGCGTCATAGCGCGAGGGCAGGACGTAACGCGAGCTGCCGGCACAGGTGCGCAGAGCCACCATGATGTCCATGGCCTGCATCGAGAGATAGACGTTGTGCGGCTTGCCAGCCTTCATGCGCCCCTTCGGGATCGACCAGATTCCACTCTCGAAATCCACCTCGTTCCAGGTAGCTTCGACGAGTTCGCTCTTGCGTACCAGCGTGAGCAGGATCAGGCGCAGCGCCAGGCGAATGGTGGGTAGGGTCGCAGTAGCTTCGAGCACCCGGTGCATGACGCGGATCTCCGATGGCGACAGCGCCCGGTCCTTGGGCACGAAGGTGGCGATCGATGAGGGCCCGACTTCATCAGCCGGGTTGGGCGCCTTGTCACCATGCAGCGCGGCGAACGCAAACACCTGCTTGATGATGTCGCGGACGTGAATGGCGGTGGCCGGCGCGCCACGATCCTTGACCTTGGCGCACAGATTACGCAGATCCTCGGGCCCGATCTCGGCCAGCAGCCGGTTACGGAACACCGGCATGATGTCGCGGTCGATGATGCTCTTGCGCATCGACTTGGTGCTGTCGGCCATTCGGGCTTCTTCCAGCCAGCGCTGGGTAAACTCCTCGAAGGTTTTGGCCTCGGCGGCGCGGCGTTTCTCGCGCTGCTTTTCCTGGCTGGGTGACTGACCCGCCGCGATTGCCCGTCGCGCTTCCATGCAGCGCTCGCGCGCCATCAGCAGCGAGATTCCGTCCTTGGTCCCATAACGCCCAACAGTGAGCGTCTCGCGCCGGCCGTTGAGCCGGTAGTCGAGACGAAAGTGATCGTGCCCTTGGGCGAGACGGCCACGTACATCCCATCCAGGTCGGCAACCTTGTAGGCAGTGGCCTCGGGCTTGAGGCCCCTCAACGTCCCATCTGACAGCATTGTCGCGCCCTCCTTTCGCGAGAATTTTACCGTCACGAAAAAAGACGCGCTACAAGTTTCCTACAGCATTGTTTTATATGGTGTTTTATATGTTATTTTTACCGTCACTACTCGTTTTTTGCTGACGGTAAATTTTTTCGCTGGCAGAGGCCTGCGATTTTTACCGCCAGATTTACCGTCAAACTGGAGCGCATCCCCTCGTTAGATGCCGATAGACATCGACAGACTATTTATATACTAAACAATGATTTATATGCATTTTTAGATAGGTATCGATAGACCATAAAAGACGCAGAATCATTCCCACTCGATGGTACCCGGCGGCTTTCCTGTGATGTCGTAAGCTACGCGGTTGATGCCGCGAATCTCGTTGATGATGCGGTTGGAGACCTTGGCGAGCAGGGCGTAGGGAAGTTCCGCCCAGTGGGCCGTCATGAAGTCCTGGGTCTGCACGGCACGCAGCGCGATGACATAATCGTAGGTGCGGCCGTCGCCCATCACACCCACCGCCTTCACCGGCAGGAACACGGCGAATGCCTGGGAAGTCTTTTCGTACCAGCCGGAGGTACGCAGCTCTTCGATGAAGATGTGGTCGGCACGGCGCAGGAGATCGGCGTATTCCTGCTTTACCTCACCCAGGATGCGTACGCCGAGGCCTGGGCCGGGGAAGGGGTGGCGATAGACCATGTCATGCGGCAGCCCCAAGGCCACGCCCAGTTCGCGCACCTCGTCCTTGAATAACTCGCGCAGGGGTTCCAGCAATTTGAGGTGCATATCATCGGGCAGGCCACCTACGTTGTGGTGGCTCTTGATGGCGTGCGCCTTCTTGGTCTTGCCGCCAGCGGATTCGATCACATCCGGGTAGATCGTACCCTGGGCCAGCCACCTGGCATTTTCCAGCTTGGCGGATTCGGCCTGAAACACGGCGACGAACTCGCCCCCGATGATCTTGCGTTTGCGCTCCGGGTCGGCCACGCCTGCCAGCTTGCCCATGAATTGATCGGACGCGTCGACATGGATGACCTTGACGCCGAGACTCCTGGCGAACGTCTCCATCACCTGCGCCGCTTCATTCAACCGCAGCAGACCGGTATCGACGAAGACGCAGGTGAGTTGATCGCCGATGGCGCGATGGATCAAAGCTGCGGCAACGGAAGAATCGACGCCGCCGGACAGGCCCAGGATGACTTCGTCTGAGCCCACTGTGGCCTGGATCTTGGCCACGGCCTCGGTGATGTAGTCAGGCATGTTCCAATCCTGCCCGCAGCCACACAGATCATGAACGAAGCGGTCAAAGATGGCTTGGCCTTGCAGGGTATGGGTGACTTCCGGGTGGAACTGCAAACCATAGAAGCGACGCGCCTCATCGGCCATGCCTGCCACCGGGGTGGACGCGTTGTCGCAGATCAGCTTGAACCCTGGAGGCAGATCGACCACACGGTCACCGTGGCTCATCCACACATCCAGCCAGGCACGCCCGTCGGGATCGACGCGGTCCTGTACGTCGGCCAGCAAGCGGGAATGGCCACGCGCGCGCAACTCGGCATAACCGTATTCGTGGTGGCTGGCGGTCTCCACCGTTCCTCCCAGTTGCGCGGCCATGGTCTGCATGCCATAACAGATGCCCAGCACAGGCACGCCCAATTCGAACACGGCCTGCGGTGCACGCGGCGTATCCTCCTCGGTCACCGAGGCGGGGCCGCCGGAAAGTATCACTCCGGCGGGTGCGAAGTCGCGGATGAATTGATCCGAGACGTCGTATGGGTGTAGTTCGCAATAGACATTGGCCTCGCGCACACGGCGGGCGATGAGCTGAGTGTACTGGGAACCAAAATCGAGGATGAGGATGCGTTGGTGCATGGCGAGTTGGCGGTCAGCAGTTGGCAGTTGGCAGTGATCAGCCGGCCGTCTCTGCGATCAGCCGGCTAAAAATCGCCAACTTCGTCAAACGTGGTAATTCGGCGCTTCCTTGGTGATCTGCACGTCGTGGACGTGAGACTCCTTGATGCCGGCGTGGGTGATTTCCATGAACTGAGCGGTTTCGTGGAAGCGAGGGATGCTGTCCGCACCCAGATAGCCCATCGAGGAACGCAGTCCACCCATCAACTGGTGCAGCACGGAAAGCACACTGCCCTTGTAAGGAACGCGGCCCTCGATGCCTTCCGGAACCAATTTGTCTGCATTGGCTTCGTTGTCCTGGAAATAGCGATCCTTGGAGCCTTTCTGCATCGCGCCCAGCGAACCCATGCCCCGATAGGACTTGTAGGAGCGGCCCTGATACAACTCGATTTCGCCCGGCGCTTCTTCCGTGCCGGCCAGCAGACCACCCAGCATGACGCAATGGCCGCCGGCAGCAATGGCCTTGGCGATGTCGCCGGAATAGCGAATTCCGCCATCGGCGATCAGGGGCACGCCATGCCTGAAAAGAGCATCGGCGACGTTGGCAACGGCGGTGATCTGCGGCACACCCACGCCCGCGACGATGCGGGTGGTGCAGATGGAACCGGGACCGATGCCAACTTTTACGCAATCGGCGCCGTGATCGATCAGGGCGAGGGCGGCATCGGCGGTGGCGATGTTGCCGCCGATGACCTGAATGTTGGGGTAGTGGATCTTGACCCATTTCACGCGGTCGTGTACGCCCTGGGAATGGCCATGCGCGGTATCCACTACAACCACATCCACGCCGGCCTCGGCGAGTGCGGCGATGCGGTCATCGTTTTCCGGGCCCACGCCCACGGCGGCTCCTACCAGCAAGCGACCCTGGCCATCCTTGTTCGCCAGTGGATGTTCGCTGGACTTGCTGATGTCCTTGACGGTAATCAACCCCTTCAACACGAATTCATCGTTGATGACGACCAGGCGTTCCAGACGATGCTGGTGCAGAAGTGCCAGCACCTCCTCTTTGCTCGCGCCCTCCTTGACCGTGATCAACTTCTTGCGCGGGGTCATGATTTCGCGCACCAGATGATCGAGGTTGGTTTCGAAGCGAAGATCGCGGTTGGTGACGATACCGACCACCTTGCCCGCCTTGTCCACCACGGGCAGGCCGGAGATACGATAGCGACGCATGATCTCCAGCACATCGCGCACGCGCATGCCCGGGCTGATGGTGATGGGATCTTTCACCACCCCGGATTCGTAGCGCTTGACCTTGGCGACTTCGGCCGCCTGCTGCTCGACGGTGAAATTCTTGTGGATGATGCCGATCCCGCCTTCTTGCGCCATGGCGATGGCCATGGGCGCCTCGGTGACGGTATCCATTGCGGCGGACACCACAGGAAGATTCAGGGAGATATCTTTCGTCAGCCGGGTCTTGAGGCTGACATCGCGCGGCAGGAAGGCGGAATAGGCCGGGACGAGGAGAACATCGTCGAAGGTGAACGCTTTCTGAAGAATACGCATGTTTGAAACCTTTACGCGCAAAGCAGCATTATACCGATGACACTGGCGCTCTAGGGAAGCGACGAACAAATCGTCACGCACGCGCAGGCTAGGTAACTTCTCAATAAGGCACGCCAACCCTATCGACTGCGTGACGAGACCTATCGCGACTTCACCGGTGGCCCCTCTCAAGAAGCACGCTTCAACCCGTGGCTTCAAAAAAAATCATCGCGGCAGCGCCGGCTTCCGGCCGGCTGTTTTCAAAGACGCAGGCAAGGATGCCTGCGCTACAGGGACTCGCCAGTGCTTCTTCAACCTGCCTGGGGTGGCTTACATCACTACCCCGCGTGAACGGGCGCTGAC
>CAISDD010000125.1 GCA_903883985.1 uncultured Pseudomonadota bacterium
AGGCGGCTCGCTTGTTGCCATCGGAGAGCACCTCGTAGGCCTCCTTGGCCTCCTTGAATCTCTCCTCGGAAGCCTTGTCACCCTGATTACGGTCAGGATGGTGCTTCATGGCCAGTTTCTTGAAGGCTTTCTTGATTTCCTCCTCGGTGGCGCTCTTGGCGAGGCCGAGGACTTCGTAGTAGTCGCGTTTTGACATGGGGAATGGTTTGGGCGGGTTGGATCGTATGCCCACACCATGTTGGGCCGCTCCTCCTCAATTCAAGGGGCGCTTAGCCACTCGATCAAGTGATAACGACGGGGGGCAAGCTGCCAGATTGCATGGCGGCGGGGGGCGGCGGGACAAATGCTGGCGGTTTCATGGTCGATGACCTCCAGCCTCCCTCCCAACCAGTAGTGCCCCAGCAATTCCTCCAGCGCAATGGCATGGTGAAGACACAAGCGCTGCCGACTGGAAGGCGCACGCTCGGTGGACACCAGGTCGTGCCAACTCGCCCAAGATCGGCCAGTCAACGCCACTTCGAGTTCCGCCAGCCAGGCACCACGGTTGAAATCCGCAGCCTGTCCCTGAAGTTCCTGGCCTAGCAGGTTGCAAAAGAGGAAGGCCGCATCGGGGAAAGCCGCAGCTAGCCGACCGAAGCCACCGGTCTGCGTCAGGGTGCCTCCGTCCCAGTGTAGGGGCGCCGACGGAAAACGCCGCCGCAACAGCCAACGCGCCAGGGGATCGGGTTCCAGCACGCTGATGCGGGCGAAGCGAGCGAGGAATTCAGCGCAGAGCGCATACCCCCCGCTGGGGCCGATCAAAACCAGATGCGGTGACTTCGGCCGCCAGGCACTCAGCCAGGCGCTCACCTCGGCGTGGAAAGGCGTCCAGAGGGTACGCCGCCAGCGCCATGCGCGCAAATGATAGAGCACGCCCCCGCTGGGGTGGAGGAGATAGGACATCGGGTTGGGCAGGATTAAGTGGGTGCTCGGCTAATGTACCGTTCGAGCGGTGAGCGCGTCGCGCTTACGCCAGCAGGAGCCTGTAAATGCCTGTAAATCATCGCACGCAGCTCCTCCGACTGCCTATCATCCACGCACAGTTCTCCTCCAATAGGCTCGTCATGTGGCGTCTGTTGCTGCTATCCCTGTTGTTCTCCCAGTTCTCTCTGGCCGAGGAAACCGCACTCGCGCAAGGACGTTCCAGGACCGAGCGCTGGGCAGATCGGTGTACCAACTTCACCACCACCACGTGGGCCTTCAAGGCGCCCGACAATTTCCTGAAGTGGCTCGATGTGTTCAGCGATCCAGCGATATGGCTGGAGTTTACGCGGCGCGGCATGGACCCGGAATATGCCCTGCGAAGCGCCGACACCTTGCTTGACGCGGAAACCGCACACAATTTTCTGGAGTGGGCCGATCCTGGCATTCCAGAAAGATGGGCCGTCTCGCTGGTCAGACCGGATTTCTATGTCGCCGTGAGCTCCGTGTTATTCGACAGTCGCCGCATGATGCGCTGGGCCATGCTACCCCTGGACCCTAAGGTCTTGCGGCTGGCCGGGACGGCGATCAACCCGATTACCTGGGCCAAGTGGCTCGCCTTTCCGGCCGATTCCCGCGTCCGTGCCTTTGTAGCCAGGGCGCAGGATCCCCTGACCGCCGAAGAGTGGCGTCGCGAGCTGGCAGACTCAAGGAACTATCCTCTCCTGAATCTGGCGCCAAGTCGGGTGGCCGCGCTTCAAGACCTTGAGCG
>CAISDD010000126.1 GCA_903883985.1 uncultured Pseudomonadota bacterium
CATGATCCACTTCATGTACACGTTGGGGTTGACGGAGTTCGTCAATATTTGCAGTGTCTTGGGGTCCAGGGGCGCCATGGCCCAGCGCATCAGCTTGCCCGGATCGGACATCTGGGTCAGCAAGGCGGTGTAGAAGTTGGGATCAAAGCCAGCGGCCATCCACTTCATGTAGACATTGGGGTCGGCGAAGGCTGCCATGTTGCTGTATGCGCCGGGGTGGGTCATGGAGTTCATGAAGTTCAGCCAGTTGCCCGGATCCATCATGTTGTTGCCCATGGTGGTGTAGAAACTGGGTTCGGTGACGGCGTTCAACCAGGGCACGAACACCTTCGGGTCTTTGTAGGCGGACAGATTCTGGGTCATGTCGGTCATGCGGGCCAGCCATTGTTCCGGAGTCTGGGGAACCTGTTTGGCGGGCGCATCGGCAAAGGCGGTGGGGGCGGCACAGACCAGCAGGGCGGCGACGAGGGATTTGACTTTCATTGCTATCTCCTTGGGTGATCGAAAAAAAAACGGGCCAAATTTGTTGGCGCAGCGAAGGTGCGACTCGGCTTCAACAGAATATCAAGATATCCTGATGTACTCCAATCTCTCATGGATTTCCCCACGCAACACTATGGATGTGTTGCTTTCTCGCCACATGGAATAATCCACTCCACGATCCTACATTCCGCTGTTGACCGTGTCGTAGGAGGTCACGCGGGTTCACCCACAGGGTGAGCATGATCGAAGGCGCCTCAAGGTTCATGGGGCCTCGAAGATGAGCGGTCAACTGAGGAATCAAGGATGAAACGACTAGCCCTACTCGGAGTCGCCGGCTGGGAACGGCCTGCGTGGTCCGAAGCCTTCTATCCCTCGGACATGCCACAGGAGTGGCGCCTGAGCTATTACAACACCCAATTTTCGTGCGTGTTTCTGGCAGCGTCCGTCTGGAGATTGGCGGATATGGCCACCCTGGCCGCCTGGGCGGAGGATACCCATGAACATTTCCTGTTTCTGCTGGAACAGGCATTCCCCGAGGCGTTGCCGGCTTGCCTTGCGGATCGCGCACTCGGGATCGGCCGCGAGGACCCCTCCTTGCTCTGGTTCGATCGCCAGACTTCGCTCAAGACGCTTGCCGGGCATCTGGCGGCGGGCGATACGCGGCTGTTCCTGGTAAGTCGCGATGGTGACCTGGGTCAGATCGAGCGGGTGCGCACCCTGATCGAGTTGATGGGGCTTTAACGCAACACGACGTGGGCCGGTCTGGTGGGGTTTATTAGCAAGGACGAATAAAGCCTGGCAGGCTGCTACAATGCCAGCCGTCACCCACTATCCATCTCCCGTGTCAGACAATCTCATCGAGATTCGCGATCTTTCCTTTTCCTACGGTAAAAGGTCTGTGCTCAAGGATATCAACCTCACCGCCAGGCGCGGCCAGGTGATTGCCATCATGGGCATCTCCGGGGGTGGCAAGACCACGCTGCTACGTCTGATCGGTGGTGCGCTGCGCCCTACCGCGGGCATGCTCAAGGTGGATGGCGTCGACATGAGCCGCCTGGACCGAGATGGCTTGTATCGGCTGCGCCGGCGCATGGGCATGCTGTTCCAGTTCGGCGCCCTGTTCACCGATCTGTCGGTATTCGACAACGTCGCCTTCCCCTTACGCGAGCACACACGCCTCCCGGAGGAAATGATCCGCGATCTGGTGTTGATGAAGTTGAACGCGGTGGGTCTGCGCGGGGCGCATGAACTCATGCCCGCGGAGCTTTCCGGCGGCATGGCGCGCCGTGTGGCGTTGGCGCGGGCAATTGCCCTGGAACCTAGCCTCATACTTTATGACGAGCCTTTCGCCGGACTCGACCCGATTTCCCTGGGCGTCACGGGCAACCTGATTCGGCGCCTCACCGACACACTGGGCGTGACTTCCATCGTCGTTACCCATGACATCCAGGAGTCCTTGCGCATGGTGGATTACGTTTATTTCGTTTCGGCCGGCGTGATTGCGGCGCAAGGCACGCCCGATCAGCTTCGGGCCTCGGTCGAACCCTTCGTGCACCAGTTCGTGCACGGCCAGGAAGAGGGCCCGGTTCCCTTCCACTACCCGGCGCAGTCCTACGCCGAAGAACTGGAACTCGCAGCATGATGATCCTTGAATCCTCAGTTGAACACGCCCGAGTGTGCGTCTGGCGAGACTTCTGGCAAGGCGCGACGACGCGCATGGTCGCTCCCTGCAAGGAGGAGCAACGCA
>CAISDD010000127.1 GCA_903883985.1 uncultured Pseudomonadota bacterium
CCCCGGCCCTTCCCCCGGAGGGGGAAGGGGGTGGAACCCTCTCCCTTCGGGAGAGGGCAGGGTGAGGGGCCCGGTGGCAAACCAAATCTGTTTCGCAGCATCACTTAGCAAGCAATTAATGCCGGAAATGCCTTACGCCGGTGAATACCATGGCAATGCCATGTTCGTCCGCCGCAGCGATGACTTCTGCGTCGCGCATCGAGCCGCCCGGCTGGATCACCGCCGTGATCCCGGCCGCGGCCGCGCTGTCGAGGCCGTCGCGGAAGGGGAAGAAAGCGTCGGAAGCCATGACCGAGCCATCCACCACCAGGCCGGCCTGCTCGGCCTTGATCGCGGCGATGCGGGCGGAGTTGATACGGCTCATCTGGCCCGCCCCCACGCCTATGGTCCTGCGATCCTTCGCGTAGACGATGGCGTTGGACTTGACGAACTTGGCTACCCGCCAGGCGAACAGCAGATCCTCCATTTCCTTGGCGGTCGGTGCGCGCAGGGTAACCACCTTGAGTTCGCCGTGCAATAGCGTGTCAGCGTCCTGCACCAGAAGACCCCCGGCCACCCGCTTCATGTCCATCTGCGCGACAACATTATTCCAACTCCCGCATTCCAGCAGGCGCACATTTTTCTTGGCGGCGACGGCGGCGGAGGCTTCCGGGCTGACCTCCGGCGCGATGATGACTTCGACGAACTGGCGTTCGACGATGGCTTGCGCCGTCGCACCGTCGAGACGGCCATTGAAGGCGATGATCCCGCCAAAGGCGGATTCTGGATCGGTCTGGTAGGCGCGGTCGTAGGCTTCCAGCAGACTGGCGCCGAAGGCTACGCCGCAGGGGTTGGCGTGCTTGACGATGACGCAGGCTGCCATAGCATCCGCTCCGGCGCCGAATGATTTCACGCATTCCAGCGCGGCATCGGTATCGGCCAGGTTGTTGTAGGAGAGTTCCTTGCCCTGGATCTGGCGGCTGCTCGAGATCGTACCTGCTGGTGCGCCGGCTTCGACATAGAAGGCGCCGTTCTGGTGCGGGTTCTCGCCATAGCGGCAGGTCTGCGCGCGGCTGAATTGCAGGGTCAGACTCGATCCAAACGACTCCCGTTCTCCAGTGGCGTTGAGGGCCGTCAGGTAATTGCTGATGTGGCCATCGTACTGCGCGGTATGGGTAAACGCCTTCTTCGCCAGGTCGAAGCGGGTGGCATCGCTCAGCGTGCCCTGATTGCCGGCCATTTCTTCGATCAGCGCAGGGTAATCGCCAGGATCGGTAACGATAGCGACATAGCGGTAGTTTTTCGCGGAAGAACGTACCATCGCGGGGCCGCCGATGTCGATATTCTCGATCGCCTCCTCCAGGGTGTGCGGTTTGGCCACGGTCTGAACGAAGGGGTAGAGATTGACGCAGACCAGGTCGATGTAGCCCAGGCCATGTTCCTCCATGGTGGCGGCGTGGACGGGATCGTCGCGCACCGCCAGGATGCCGGCGTGTACCTTGGGGTGCAGGGTCTTGACCCGGCCGTCGAGCATCTCCGGGAAACCGGTGAACTCGGCAACCTCGGTCACGGCCAGGCCAGCTTCCCGGATGGCACGCGCCGTGCCGCCAGTGGAAAGGAGTTCCACGCCGGCTTCTGCGAGCGCGCGGGCGAAGTCAATGAGGCCGGTCTTGTCGGATACGGAGAGGAGAGCGCGTTTGATCATGGTTGGTAGGTATGTGCGTCAGGAGTAAGAAAGGGAGCAGGGCTCGCGAATCGCGGTCGGTACCGCGCCTATTTGATTCCATGTTGCTGCATTTTCTTGCGCAGCGTGTTGCGGTTGATGCCCAGCCATTCGGCGGCGCGGCTCTGATTTCCGTCGGTCTGGAAGAGGACCAGGTCGAGGACCGGGCGTTCCACGGCGTTGAGCACCAGCTCGTAGATGGCTGTCGGAGCCTCGCCGTCGAGATCCTTCAGGTATTCGAGCAGCACCCGGCGCACACAGGTGGACAGTTCGCATTCATCGAGGTGTGGTTCCAGCTCCATGGGTTTTTCTCGTCTCGGGTTCAGGCGGCTTCGCGTTCGCCGTGTGCGGTTTCCAGATACACCAGGCGATGATCGCGACCGCGCGCACGCCAGAAAAAATCGTTGATCGCGACGAGTTGCGCGGCACTCGTTTCCAGTTGATTCATGGCGTGGCGAAAGCTGGCTGAATCGGCCAGCCCCCGCGTGTACCAGGCGATGTGCTTGCGCGCCATGCGCACGCCGCCGAATTCTCCGTAAAACCGGTAGAGGTCATCGAGATGGGCGAGCAGGACATCATGAATCTCGCTCACCTCAGGGGCTGGCAGGCGAACGCCGGTCACCAGGAAGTGCGAAATTTCACGAAACAACCAGGGCCGGCCCTGGGCTGCGCGGCCGATCATGATGGCGTCCGCGCCCGTGGTTTCGAGCACGAATCTCGCTTTTTCCGGCGTGGTGATGTCGCCGTTGGCGATGATGGGAATACAAGACTGGGCTTTCACCGCCGCGATGGTTTCATACTCCGCATCGCCAGAATAGCCGCAGGCGCGGGTGCGCCCGTGGATGGCCAGTGCCTGGATGCCGCTCTCCTGGGCGATGTGCAGGATGGCCAGCGCATTCTTGTGCGCCTTGTCCCAGCCGGTGCGTATCTTCAGGGTGATCGGGGTCCCCGGCACGGCGGCGACCACGGCTTCCAGGATGCGCGCAACAAGGGGCTCGTCCTGCAACAGGGCGGAGCCGGCCATCACGTTGCAGATTTTCCTGGCCGGGCAGCCCATGTTGATGTCAATGATCTGGGCGCCGTTATCCACGTTGTGGCGCGCCGCCTCGGCCATCATCGTGGGGAGGGAGCCTGCGATCTGCACGGAGATGGGGGCGACTTCGCCCTCGTGGTTGGCGCGCCTGGCGGTCTTGGCGGAGCCGTAGAGCAGTGAATTGGAGGTGACCATCTCCGAGACGGCCATGCCCGCACCCATTTTCTTGCACAACTGACGAAAAGGACGATCCGTTACCCCGGCCATGGGGGCCGCGATCAGATTGTTCTTCAATTGAAACGGGCCGATGAGCGGACCGTGATGGAGGCCGGTGTGCATGCGGGCGGGAAGACGGGAAAGGGCTGCGTATTTTATACGCAACGGCGGCGGGGAAATAGCGTTTGTCGGTTCGCCGCGAGCAAGCCAACAGGGTGGTCGCCCAGGGCCGGCCATGCCCAGTTTCAGGCCAGCAAGCTCAGCAGCAGCAACATGGCGAGCAATCCGGCGATCGCGCCTAGCCAGCGGTTGCGGCCCTGTTGCTGGCGCAGCATCAATTCAAGGCCGGCTTCCAGCTTTTCCAGGCGATCCGCGCGCAGTGCCTGGTGCGCCAGGCGCGGCAGTTGCGGAATCAACGCGCCCCAGTAGGGGACTTCTTCCTTGAAGGTGCGCAGCCAGCCGCGCCAGCCGATCTGCTCGTTCATCCAGCGTTCCAGGAAGGGCTTGGCGGTGGCCCAGAGGTCGAGATCGGGGTCGAGGTCGCGACCCAGTCCTTCGATGTTGAGCAGGGTCTTTTGCAGCATCACCAGTTGCGGCTGGATTTCCATGCCGAAGCGACGCGAGGTCTGGAACAGGCGCAGGAGTACGCGGCCGAAGGCGATTTCCTTCAGCGGCCGGTCGAACACGGGTTCGCACACGGCGCGGATAGCCGCTTCGAATTCATCCACCCGGGTTTCCGCAGGCACCCAGCCCGCATCCAGATGTGCTTGCGCCACTTTCTTGTAATCGCGGCGGAAGAAGGCCAGAAAGTTCTGCGCCAGATAATTTTTGTCGCTGTCGGTGAGCGTGCCCATGATTCCGAAGTCCAGGGCGATGTACTTGCCGTCGGGCGCGACCAGAATGTTGCCGGGATGCATGTCGGCGTGGAAGAAACCATCGCGGAATACCTGGGTGAAGAATATTTCCACCCCGGCGCGCGCCAGGCGCGGAATGTCCAAGCCTTGGCGCCGCAGTTCATCCAGACGCGAGATCGGCGTGCCGTCCATCCAGCTCATCACCATCACGTCCGTGGCGCAGTAATCCCAGTACACCTCAGGGACCGCGAGCAGCGGCGAGTCGGCAAAGTTGCGACGCAATTGGGAACAATTGGACGCTTCGCGCATCTGGTCCATCTCATCGCCGAGATGCTTGGCGAATTCGTTCACCACCTCGCGCGGTTTCAGACGCTTGCCGTCCCACCAGAGCAACTCGACCAGATGAGCAAAGGCGTCGAGCAGTTTCACGTCCTGGCCGATCACCTTCTGGATGCCCGGGCGCAGCACCTTCACCGCGACCTGCCGGCCCAGGCCATCGCTCGACTTTAATCGAGCCCGATGCACCTGAGCCACGGAAGCGGAGGCGATGGGGTTGGGATCGAATTCGGCGAACACGTCGGCGGCATCTCGACCATAGGCGTGGCGCAGCACGCCTAAGGCCTGGGCGGAAGGGAAGGGAGGCACCCGGTCCTGTAGTTTCGCCAGTTCTTCGGCGATGTCCGGGGGTACCAGGTCGCGCCGGGTAGACAACATCTGGCCGAACTTGATGAAGATCGGTCCCAGAGACTCCAGCGCCAGGCGCAGGCGCACGGCGCGCGGTGCGGATAAATCGCGCCAGAAGAACAGAGTCTGCACCAGCCAGCGCACGAGCTTCACCCGTTCATGGCCAAGAAAAAATTCATCCAGCCCGAAACGGGCGGCGGTCAGGCAGATACGCAGGAGGCGGAAGAGGTACATCGTTCAGGCGGCGTAACGTTGAATTTTGACTTCGACAGGGCGAGCGTCACTCTGCTCCGCATCCGAATAGACCCGGCGGGCGGTCACTTCATCCAGGTAATATTCTCCGCAGTCCTCGCGGATTTCCGCGGGTACGCCACGAATCACCAGAACGCCTTCCCCTCGCTGCAAAGTGACCGTCGCCTTGCCGGTGTGGGTTTCGCCAGTCTTGCAGATGCTGCATTTCATGATGGTTTCCTTGATCTGAAAGTGCTGTTCCAAAGCGCGGGATCTGGCCGATGAGTAAAGCAAAGTTCGGCATTTCACGCCCATGCGTTTTTCCCCGTGCGGTTCAGTGGCTTTGTTCCAACAACCTGAGCCGCGCTTCCAGTCGGTCCGCGTGGTCGCGCAACTGGTCGACGGCGGCGATGAATTCGCGGGCGGCCAGGGGTTCGGCCAGCCACGCCTGCTCGTAGACCGCATATTCGGCCAGGTTGCGGCCGACGGATTCTGCCGCGCGCCCACGCCAGTTCATGACGCCCTGGATGAACTGGTCG
>CAISDD010000128.1 GCA_903883985.1 uncultured Pseudomonadota bacterium
GGACTGAACCACCTTCTTGGCGCCGGCTGTGATGTGTGCCTGGCAGGACTCGGTGGTCAGGAAGAAACCGGTGCAGTCGATGACGAGGTCGGCACCGACATCGCCCCAAGCCAGGTTGGCCGGGTCTTTCTCGGCGGTCAGGCGGATGGTATTGCCATTGACGACCAGGTTGCTGCCGGAAACGGCGATGTCACCGTTGAAGCGACCATGCACGGAGTCGTACTTCAGCATGTAAGCGAGGTAATCGGGCTCGAGCAGGTCGTTGATGGCGACCACTTCGATGCCGGGAAAATCGCGGGCGATGGCGCGAAAAGCCATGCGACCGATACGACCAAAACCGTTGATGCCTACTTTGATAGTCATATTTATAGCTCCTTGGTGAAAAATCAGCGGGTGGCTGGTAGCGAGCGGCGAGTGGCTTTACTTGCGCGCCTGCGGCGCGGAAATGTTAGCTACTTGCCACCTGCCACTTGCCAATTAGTTACAGAATACCCTTGACCTTGGCGACAACGTTCTCGACGGTAAAGCCGAATTCCTTGAACAGCAGCGGGGCGGGAGCGGATTCTCCGAAGCGGTCCAGACCGATCACGGCGCCACGCAGGCCAACGTACTTCCACCAACCGTCGGTGACGCCAGCTTCGATGGAAACCTTATGTACGGTGGGCAGCAGCACGGAATCCTTGTAGGCCTTGTCCTGCTTGTCGAATTCATTGGTGCAAGGCATGGAAACCACGCGCGCGGCGATGCCTTCCGCCTTCAGCGCTTCCTGAGCCTTCATCGCCAGCTCCACTTCGGAGCCGGTGGCGATCAGCACCACCGCAGCCTGACCCTCACAATCGCAGAGCACATAGCCGCCACGGCGGATGTCGGCGATCTGGGCGTCGCTGCGCTGGACGAAGGGCAGATTCTGGCGGCTCAAAATGTGGCAGCTCGGGCCATCCAGCTTCTCGACGCTGGCCGCCCAGGCGATCAAGGTCTCGGTGGTGTCACAAGGCCGCCAGACGCTCATATTGGGGATCATGCGCAAGGTGGCGGTCTGCTCGACCGGTTGGTGCGTCGGACCGTCTTCACCCAGGCCGATGGAGTCGTGGGTGAACACATAGACCACGCGCTGCTTCATCAGGGCGGACATGCGCAGGGCGTTGCGGGCATATTCCGAGAACATCAGGAAGGTGCCGCCGAACGGGAACAGGCCACCGTGCAGCGCCATGCCGTTCATGATGTGGCTCATGCCGAACTCGCGCACGCCGTAGGAGATGTAGTTGCCGCCCGGATTGCGGTGCAGGCTCTGGCAGCCAGGCCAGTTGGTCAGGTTGGAACCGGTCAGGTCGGCGGAACCGCCTATGCGCTCGGGCAGGGTGGAAACCAGACGCTCGATAGCCAACTGGGACGCCTTGCGGGTGGCGACGGTCTCGGCCTTTGCCAGCGTGGTGGCCAGCGCGGCCTCTACGCGACCGGCCCAGTCGGCAGGCAGTGCACCATTCATGCGGCGGGTGAATTCGGCTGCCTGCTCGGGGAATTGTGCCGTGTACTCGGCAAACTTGTTGCTCCACAGCTTTTCCAGGCCCTCGCCCTTGGTCTTGCCGTCCCAGCCGTCATAGACATCCTGGGGAATGACGAAAGGCTCGTGGTTCCAGCCCAGGTTTGCGCGGGTGGCGGCAATTTCGGCAGCGCCCAGTGCCGCACCATGCACGTCGTGGGTGCCTTCCTTGTTGGGGGAACCCTTGCCGATGATCGTCTTGCAGCAGATCAGGGTGGGACGGTCGGTGGACTGCTTGGCCTTCTGCACAGCAGCATCCACGGCGACGGCATCGTGACCATCGACATTGGCGATCACGTGCCAGCCGTAGGCTTCGAAACGCTTCGGGGTATCGTCGGTGAACCAGCCGTCGGTATGGCCGTCGATGGAGATGCCGTTGTCGTCCCAGAAGGCGACCAGCTTGTTCAGCTTCCAGGTGCCAGCCAGCGCACAGGCTTCATGGGAGATCCCTTCCATCATGCAGCCATCACCCATGAACACATAGGTGTGGTGGTTGACGATGTCCAGGCCGGGCTTGTTGAATTCGTGGGCCATCAGCTTCTCGGCCAGCGCGAAACCGACGGCATTGGTGATGCCCTGTCCGAGGGGGCCGGTGGTGGTCTCGACTCCGGGCGTGTAGCCGTATTCGGGGTGGCCCGGCGTGCGGGAATGCAGTTGGCGGAAGTTCTTGATGTCGTCGATGCTGACGTCATAACCGGTCAGGTGCAGCAGTGCGTAGATCAGCATGGAGCCATGGCCGTTCGACAGCACGAAGCGGTCGCGGTCGGGCCACTTCGGGTTAGCCGGGTTGTGGCGCAGGTGATGGTTCCATACCACTTCGGAAATTTCCGCCATGCCCATGGGGGCACCGGGGTGTCCGGAATTGGCTTTCTGTACGGCATCCATCGCCAAGGCGCGGATGGCGTTCGCGAGGTCGTTTCGTGTTGCCATGTCTTTGATTCCTCAAGAAAAAAATCGCAATCAACACCCGGGCCGGGCGGAAGGCAGTGATTATGTGCAAGCCGCTTATGCCAGGGCAAGTCCAAAATACCTGGAACCCCCTTGTTACACCCGCTTCGACGGCCTTCCGGCCTTGATGCCTGCGGGGACCGGGAGCCTCCAGGGAAAAACTAAAATGTTTTTATGCTCGTCCTTCGCGCGCTTATGGATCGCGCTACCTCACCGCATCGGCTTTCGCAGCCTGCTCGTCACCCAAGCCCGCCACTGTGCCAGCAATTCTGGGGTTTGTGCCGCCAATGCGGAGCGGCACCAAGGGTCACCCGAGAGAAAATCCGCGCCATTGAGGCCGCAGACGGCGCCGCCGGCTTCCTCCAGAATCAGGTAGCCGGCGGCGTAATCCCACATCTTCTGGCCACCATGCAGGTAAATATGCATACGCCCGGCGGCGACGTAGCACCAGTCCAGGGTGCTGGCCCCCAGGTTGCGCTGCGAGGCGAAAGGATGCTCCAGCGCCAGGCGTCCAGCCAGTTGCCGGTCAATACGTTTCAGGTCGATGCCGGCCATGCAGCGATCCAGGTGATCGGGAGGCAGTTTGATCGGTAGCGGCGTGCCATTCATGAAAGCGCCACCACCCGCCGAAGCGTAATAGGCTTCATCCGAATGCGGATCGTAGACCACGCCGAGTACCGTGCGCCCTTTCCGCACCAGGGCGACGGAGACGGCGAAGAAAGGCAGTCCATTGACGAAATTGCTGGTGCCGTCTATCGGGTCCACGCACCAGAAGCCATCGCTGCCCAGGTCCCAAACCGCTTGCTGCTCCGCCTCGCTCATTTCTTCGCCCAGCATGGGATAGGGCGAGATGGCGCGCAGTCGCTTGAACAGCGCACTCTGTGCGGCGAGGTCGGCCTCGGTGAGCAGACTGCCATCCACCTTGCGCTCATGCGCAACCTTGAGGTAGCGCGGCATGACTTCCTCGCGCCCTACGGCGCGGGCAGCGGCAATGACTTGTTCGAGCATAAGTTCGGGAGCGGGGAGAGGTGAGCGGGGAGGGGCGCTTCCGTTCCCCGCTTCCCACTCACCGATTACGCGTTTTTCCATTTGATAGAACAGCCCATGCTGGGAATCTGCTCGTCCGGGCCCCGCTGAGCCAGTGCGACCTGTTTCATGGCCTCAAACAGATCGCGGCGGGCGTCCGCTGCGGCCTCCTTACGCGAGGCGTCGAGACGGCCGCGATACTGTAATTCCAGTTCGCGGTTGAAGCCAAAAAAGTCCGGAGTACAGACTGCGCCATAGCGGCGCGCAACTTCCTGGCTGACATCCAGCACGTAGGGCATGGGGAAGGTCAGTTCTTCCGCGAACCGTTTCATGTTCTCGAAGCTGTCCTCCGGATAGCCGGTCGGATCGTTCGACATGATGGCGATGGCATTCACCCCCAGCTCCTTGAGTTCCGTCACGTCGCGCACGATCCGGTGGATCACCGCCTTCACATAGGGGCAGTGGTTGCAGATGAACATGACCAGCAATCCGTTCGCGCCGGCCGACCCGCGCAGCGTATGAGTCCGACCATCGACGCCGGGCAGGTTGAAGTCCTGAGCCTTCCAGCCGAAATCGCAAACCGGGGTTTCCATGCGCACCATTAAGAGCCTCTGCCTAGGGTGAGAGCAGTGGATAATAGCACCCGTTTAGTCGCGCCAACCGGGAAGGCATCATCCTTGATTCCTCAGTTGACCGCTCGTATACCCCCGAGAGGCCCCATGAACATCGAGGTTTGCGCCTTCGATCACGTTCACCCTTTGGGTGAACCCGCTACGCACCGAGTGCACGGCAGGCGACGCCTGGCTGCGCTGCACCCGCAGCGACGACTCCCGCACGGGATCCAGGCGTCGCACGAGACGCACGCTGGCCCCACGGCCACCCACGCTCTCGAGCACGCCGGCGTATTCCGCGCCGTCGCCATTGAACAGGACCACGTCGCTGCCGGCCCGCAATCGCCTGGCCGCCAGAGCGTGGCGGGCGACCGCATCGGGCAACGCCACGGTCAGGCCAGGGGCGAGAGTGAGATCACAATAGAAGCGAGACATGATGCCTTCCCGGTTGGCGCGACTAAACGGATGTTATTATCCACTGCTCTCATCCTTGGCAGAGGCCCTTCATGGTGCGCTTGGAAACTCCGGTTTGTGATTTCGGCTGGAAGGCTCCCGACTTCAACCTGCCCGGCGTCGATGGCCGGACGCATACACTGCGCGGGTCGGCGGGTGCGAACGGGCTGCTGGTCATGTTCATCTGCAATCACTGCCCCTATGTGAAGGCGGTGATCCACCGGATCGTGCGCGACGTGACGGAACTCAAGGCGCTGGGCGTGAATGCCATCGCCATCATGTCGAACGATCCAGCCGAATATCCGGAAGACAGCTTCGAGAACATGAAACGGCTGGCCGAAGAACTGGCCCTGCCCATGCCCTATGTGCTGGACGTCAGCCAGGAAGTAGCGCGCCGCTACGGCGCCGTCTGCACGCCGGACTTTTTTGGCTTCAACCGCAAACTGGAATTGCAGTACCGCGGCCGCCTCGACGCCTCGCGCAAGGAGGCCGCCCCGGACGCCCGCCGCGACTTGTTCGAGGCCATGAAACAGGTCGCCCTGGCCCAGCGGGGTCCGGCCGAGCAGATTCCCAGCATGGGCTGTTCGATCAAATGGAAGAACGAGTAATCGGCGAGCGGGGGGCGGGAAACGGAAGCACCCCTCCCAGCTCGCTCCTTCCCGCTCCCGAAGCGATGCTGGAAAGTGTCATCGCCGCCGCCCGCGATGTCGGGCGCGAGGAAGTCATGCCGCGTTACCTCAAGGTCGCGCATGAGCGCAAGGTGGATGGCAGTCTGCTTACCGAGGCCGACCTCGCCGCACAGAGTGCGCTGTTCGAACGGCTGCGCGCCATCGCGCCCTACCCCATGCTGGGTGAAGAAATGAGCGAGGCGGAGCAGCATGCGGTCTGGAGCCTGGGCAGCGACGGCTTCTGGTGCGTGGACCCGATAGACGGCACCAGCAATTTCGTCA
>CAISDD010000129.1 GCA_903883985.1 uncultured Pseudomonadota bacterium
GCTTTCGGGTGTGCGCTTGGACGCCGTGAGCAGATCGCTGACTTCCTTGGCCTGGATGGTGTGACCGGCTCCCGAATTCCGCCTATATTTGGCGGAAAGCGATTTGAAACATTTGCTTGCGTACGGCTCGCTTAGACAAGGATGTTGCGGCAGGGAGGCGGAGAGAGCGGATTGGGGGGTAAGGAGCCGGAAGAGCGACTGGTGCCCCCAGTCTGCGCGGCGACCAGCCGCAAGCGGGGTCTGGCGTCAATTGGGAGGGCGGTAATCCGCTGATGTAGCGAGCGCAGCGAGGTTGCGCTAGAAAGGCTGTCAGCCTATGGAAGCAGGCGCGACACCGGCCGCAAACCTGCAAGTTCTGTCCGATGTCGCGCCCCGTGCCCGGGCGGGCGACGTTGCGTGGAAAGTATTTCACCCATCGCCCGATCCTGTCGAGCACCCATTGGCCCCGCTCGCTGATGGAACCTCCGGGACGACGCTACCTCTGTGCTCGCTGCCGCTGCGCGGTACTCATCTGCAGTCGCTGCGACCGTGGCCAGCGTTACTGTGCCTGCGGCTGTGCCGAAGTCGCCCGCACCGGCTCCGTGCGCGCCGCCGGTCAGCGCTATCAAGCAAGCCCGCGCGGCCGCCACGCCCATGCCGCGCGCCAGAGCCGCTACCGGGTGCGGCAAGAGAAAGTGACGCATCACGGTTCCCCACCCCCGGCCCCTCCGGCTCTACTGCCGCCTGATCCGACAGCGCCTGAGGTCAGCGTGCCGCTCGTGCCCTGGCACTGCCACTTCTGCGGCCGGGAGCAAGTCGAGCAGGTAAGACTGGGCTTCCTGCGCCGTCGGATCCGTCGCCCATCCCCCCCATCCGACCGGAGAGAGAACATCCATGGCCCTGTCCCCTGAGCTCGAAGCCCAGATCCTGCGTTACCACCATGTCGAGAAGTGGCGCATCGGCACCATCGCCCGGCAACTGCGCGTCCACCACGGCAGCGTCGAACGCGTCCTGCGCCAGGCCGGCGTGCCCCGCATCGGTGCTTCGCGCCCGTCCCGCCTCGACCCCTGGCTGCCCTTCATCCGCCAGACCCTGGAGAAATTCCCCAGTCTCACTGCCAGCCGCCTCTATGCCATGGTCCGGGAACGCGGCTACCGCGGCGGCCCCGACCACTTCCGCCATCTCATCGCCCTGCACCGCCCCCGGCCCGCGGCGGAAGCCTATCTGCGCCTGGTGACCCTGCCGGGCGAACAGGCACAAGTGGATTGGGGCCACTTTGGCCACCTCCAGATCGGCCGCGCCCGGCGCCCCCTGATGGCCTTCGTCATGGTGCTGTCCTGGTCGCGGCGCATTTACCTGCGCTTCTTCCTCGACGCCCGCATGGAGAACTTCCTGCGCGGCCACGTCGGCGCCTTCGAGGCCTGGGGCGGCTTGCCCCGGGTCCTGCTGTACGACAACCTCAAGAGTGCAGTGCTGGAGCGGGTGGGCGATGCCATCCGCTTCCATCCCACCCTGCTCGCCTTCTCCGGCCACTACCGCTACGAGCCGCGACCGGTGGCAGTGGCCCGGGGGAACGAGAAGGGGCGGGTCGAACGGGCGATCCGTTATGTGCGCGACAACTTCTTTGCTGCGCGCACCTACACCGACCTGGCCGACCTCAACCGCCAGGCCGAGGCGTGGTGCCTGGGCCAGGCCGACGACCGCCTCTGTCCCCAAGACCGCGCCCAGACGGTGCGGCAAGCCTTTGCCCAGGAACAGCCCCGCCTGCTCACCCTGCCGGACAACCCCTGGCCGCAGGAGGAACGGGTCGAGGCCGAGGTGGGCAAGACCCCGTACATCCGCTTCGACCTCAACGACTACTCGGTGCCCCACACCCTGGTGCGCAAGACCGTGACGGTGCTGGCCGATCCCGAACGGGTCCGGGTGCTCGATGGCCAGGCGGTTGTCGCCAGCCATCCGCGCAGCTACGACCGGGGCCAGCAGATCGAGGACCCGGCGCACATCGCAGACCTGGTCGAACGCAAAGCCCAGGCCCATGCGCAGCGGGGGATGAGTTGGCTGGTGCAGGCGGTCCCCGCCAGTCGGGCGTTGCTCGAACAAGCGGCTGAACGGGGCGAGAACCTGGGGGCGATCACCGCCGCCCTGGGGCGGCAGGTCGCACGCTATGGCGCGGCCGAAGTGGAAACGGCGGTGCAAGCGGCGCTGGCGCGCGGCGTGCCGCATCCCAACGCGGTCCGCCTGGCTCTGGAGACCCAGCGGGAAGCCCGCGACCAACCGCCGCCGGTGGCGACCTGTCTGCCAGCCCATGTCGTCGCCCGCGACACCACGGTGCATCCGCATCGGCTGGACACCTACGACCAACTGTCCCAGACACCGGGAGGCCAGGATGAAGCTTGAGCACTTGCGCGAACGCGCCACCGCCTTGCGCCTGAACGGCCTGTTGGCGCATTGGCCCGAGGTGGCGACGGCCGATTGGCTGGCGCCGCTGCTGCAGTGGGAAGAGGAAGAGCGCAGCCGACGCAGTCTGGAGCGGCGCCTGGCCTCGGCCCACATCGGCCGCTTCAAGCCCCTGGCGGATTTCGACTGGGCCTGGCCCAGCCGCTGCGACCGGGCCTCGGTGGAAGCGTTGATGGCGCTCGAATTCATCGCGGAAGCCGCCAACGTGGTGCTGGTCGGCCCCAACGGCGTGGGGAAATCGACGCTGGCGCGCAATATTGCGCATCAGGCGCTGATCCAGGGCCACACCGTGCGCTTCGCCACCGCCGGCGAGTTGCTGGGCGAACTGGCCGCGCTGGACAGCGACACCGCCCTGCGCCGCCGCCTGCGCCACTACGCCAGCCCGGATTTGCTGGTCATCGACGAAATCGGCTACCTGTCCTACTCGAACCGCCACGCGGACCTGCTGTTCGAACTGGTGAGCCGGCGCTACGAGGCGAAGAGCACCCTGGTGACGACGAACAAGCCGTTCGCGGAGTGGGCGACGGTGTTCCCCAACGCCGCCTGCGTGGTATCGCTGGTGGACCGCTTGGTGCACCACGCCGAAGTGGTCGTCATCGAGGGCGAGTCGTACCGCCTGAAGGAGGCCAAGGAGCGCGCGGAGAAGCGCGGACGGCCACGCCGCAAGGGGGCGCCATGAAACCCTGGCATCTCCCTTCCGGCCGCCAGCGCGGCATCCCCTTCCTCCTGCCCGACGACTGGTCGCCTGAACAGGCTCTGGCGGTGCTCGAACTGCTCGACGACCTGCGCGCGGTGCTTTGGGCGCGCTATCAGATCCCAGTACAGGAACTTCTCAACGATGACTTCTGCACCGGGCCTGGGTCGGGCTCATGCAGCAATGACGAGGACGATCCACCGTTCTGATTTGCATCCGCGCGTAGCTGCTATTGCGAAGGGGCCCAGTTGGGCCCCTTCGTCGTTATTTACCTCGTCTTCCAACCATTCCGCCGGATAGTGGCGCGTCTTCTTAGCCGGCAACACCTGGCCCACTATTACAGAAGATGACCTGGATCGTCAGTTGCGGCGCTTCACCGCGATCATTCAATTTGCCGATGACCTGAACGAGAGCCTGCGCGAGGACTCGATGCAGCAATATATTGCGGAC
>CAISDD010000130.1 GCA_903883985.1 uncultured Pseudomonadota bacterium
AGTGGTCACAGCGACTTGCGCTGGTTTGCGGGAGAGATGTTCAGCAACTCCCGATACTTGGCGACGGTGCGCCGGGCGACGACGAAGCCCTGTTTGCCCAACAGTTCGGATAATGCGCTGTCCGAGAGCGGCTGGGTTCGGTTCTCCGCGTCGATGAACTGCCTGATCAGGGCACGCATGGCGGTGCTGGAGGCGGCGCCGCCTTCCTCCGTGGCCAGCGCGCTACCGAAAAAATATTTGAATTCATAGAGTCCGCGCGGGGTCATCATGAACTTCTGGGTGGTCACGCGGGAGATGGTGGACTCGTGCAGCTCCACCACTTCGGCGATTTCCTTGAGGGTGAGCGGACGCATGGCCACCTCGCCGTGTTCGAAGAACATGCGCTGTCGATCGACGATGGCCTGCGACACTTTCAGGATGGTTTCGAAGCGTTGCTGCACATTCTTGATCAACCAGCGCGCTTCCTGCAACTGCGTGGCCAGCGAGGAGCCGCTTTCGCGATTGTTGCGCAGAATGCAGGCATACATCTCGTTGATGCGCAGCTTGGGCATGGCGTTAGCGTTGAGGCTGACAATCCATAGCCCTTTCGTTTTTTTTACGAACACATCTGGCACCACATAGCGCGTACTCACCGGGGTATAGGCGGCACCCGGCCTGGGTTCGAGCGAAGTGATGAGCTGGCGCAACTGCATGAACTGCGTATCGTCCAGGGAAAGTAGTTTCTTCAGCTTGCCGTATTCACGGTCGGCCAGCAGGGGAAGGTGCTCGCGTGCCAGTGTCTTCGCGGCCAGGAGATGCTGGGTGCTCTCCGGCAGGCTGTTGAGTTGCAGCCAGAGGCACTCGCTCAGGCCGCGCGCACCCACGCCCACGGGATCGAAGCTCTGCAGCAGGCCGAGGGCGGCATGCAGCTCGACCGGGTCGATCTCCAGTTCTGGCGGAAAAAGTTCTACCAGTTCTTCCAGGGAAGCGGTGAGATAACCATCGTCGTCGAGCGCTTCGATCAGGAAGGCGACTAGTTGGCGATCGCGGTGCGTGAGCGGCGTAAGTCCAAGCTGTTCCGCCAGATGCTGGCGCAGGCCGGCAGCCTCGGCCTGTTGAAAACCATGGTCATCGTCGTCTTCGTCCGGCGCCGGGCCGACTGCGCGGTCGCCCCAGGCCATCTCCTCGTAGACTTCGTCGTGTTCCTTGCGCTCGGTCTCGGCTGCGGGTGTCTCGCCGACCGGGCCATCGAAGCTGTCCTCTCCGTCCAGACGCTCTAGCAGGGGATTTTCCTGCAGCATCTGCGAGATTTCCTGACCCAGTTCCAGGGTGGAAAGCTGGAGCAGCCGGATCGACTGTTGCAGTTGCGGGGTCAGGGTGAGCTGCTGGTGCAGCTTGAGCTGTAGGCTTTGCTTCATGGGTGAAGCGGTTGTCGGGTCTGGACGCGAGTACCCACCCGGCCTGCGCAGGAGGAAACGGCGGTTTCAGGAGGAGTAAGGTCGCGCGAGGTCATGACCATCACAGGCGGAAATGCTCTCCCAGGTAAACCTGACGAACGCTGTCATTGTAAATGATTTCGTCTGGCGACCCGGCGGCCAGAACCTCTCCCCGGTTGAGGATATAGGCGCGGTCGCATATCCCCAAGGTCTCGCGCACGTTATGGTCGGTGATTAGCACGCCGATGCCGCGCCCGGTGAGGAAACGCACGATCTTCTGGATGTCGATCACGGAAATTGGATCGATGCCGGCAAAGGGTTCGTCCAGCAGAACGAAACGGGGCTGAGTGGCTAGTGCGCGCGCGATTTCCAGGCGTCGCCGCTCGCCGCCGGACAGACTGGCAGCATTGGCATCGCGCAGATGGGTCAGATGCAGATCTTCGAGCAGGCTTTCCAGATGAGCAGCCGCTTCGCTACCTCTTTGACCCTTGAGTTCGAGCATCGCCTCGATGTTTTCCGCCACGCTCATACGGCGGAAGACGGAGGGCTCCTGCGGCAGGTAGGACAGCCCGAGGCGCGCGCGGCGATAGACCGGCAGGTGGGTGAGATCGGTGTCGTCCAGGAGTATGCGGCCGGAATCCGTGCGGATCAGGCCGACGATCATGTAGAAGCTGGTGGTCTTGCCGGCGCCGTTGGGGCCCAGCAGGCCGACCACCTCGCCGCCTTCCACCTGGATCGAGACGTCATTGACCACGCCGCGCGACTTGTAGCGCTTGACCAGGTTCTCCGCCTTGAGTACCGAGGGTTTCACGGCTTCGCTTTCACGACCGCGGAGTCGCTCTTCGGGCGGATCACCGCATGCACCCGTCCTGGTTTGCCGCCGATGCCGCCTTGCGCCTGGAAGAATTCGGTATCGCTGTCATAGACAATGAGGTTGCCACGGAGATCATCTTCGCCGCGCTTCAGGCGTGCCTGGCCGATCAGCTTCATCTTGTCGGCGCGCCCGTCGTACTCCAGGCGATTGGCCCAACCTTCGGCATATTCGTCGCTGCTCTCCAGCTTTTCTCGAAAATACACCGGGTTTCCGGTCGCCTCGCCGCTGGAAAAACCCTGCTCGTCCTGATGCACCTCGATGCGGTCGGCCGTGATCAGCAGCGTGCCCTGAGTGAGCACGACATGGCCCTCGTAGATCGCCAGCTTCTTGGCTTCGTCCATGTGCGCGCTGTTCGACTCTAGGTTGACCGGCTTGCTTTTGTCGGCCCTCTCCGCCCAAGCGGGCATACTCGCTGCGAGCAGCGACAAGCTCGCGAACAGGAAAAAGGTCTTAACGTATCTTTTCATAGAGGCCTCGGACGCCGCCGGTGAATTCCAGCCGCTGGTTGTGTTCGTCCACGTAGAGGCCACCCGCATGGATGACCGATCTTCCCTGGCTCAGGGTAACGGGAATATCGCTACTGAGTATGTTCGCATCGGCCACCACGCGCAGGTGCTCGCCTGTCAGGACGAAGGCGTCCCGACCGTGCGCCGCGCCTCGAACGGCACGAACGTCGCCCAGGAAATGCACGCTTTCGCGATCTCCCAGGATGACGCCGCGGCGCGCTGTGATGGACATGGGCGATTCGCCGTTGGCGGTCGCCAGGAATTGCGGCCGCTCCAATTCGCTGCTGTCGTCGTCCATGTAGTGGGTCATGCGCCGTGCGCCGAGTCGATGTCGCGGCCTGCCCGACAGGTCATAGACCTGTACCCGGAAATCCTCGACGATATAGTCAGGGTCATGACTGAAGCCGGCATTGTCCTGGACCACGGTGCTCTCGGCCACCTGGTTCAGCCAGGCGCTCAGCAGCGCGAGCAGGGCCGCGAATCCGAGCGGCAACCAGTGCACATGGTAGCCACCGGTCATCGATCGTAGATCGCCAGTTGCCGATCCCAGGTTCCCTGGGCGCGCATGATCAGCTCGCAGACCTCGCGCGCAGCACCTCGCCCGGCACCGGACCGGGTGATGTAATGGCTGCGCGCCTTCACCTCGTCGGGCGCGTCCGGCACGCTGATCGCCAGGCCGCAGCGACGCAGTACCGGCAAATCCACGAGGTCGTCGCCCATGTAGGCGATCTGTTCGGGGGCGAGGCCCACGCCGGAGAGCAGTCTTTCATAGGCTTCGAGCTTGTCGTCCGCTCCCTGGAACAGATGCACGATACCGAGATTGCGCGCACGGAACGATACGACCTGGGAGGTGCGCCCGGTGATGATGGCGGTCTCGACGCCGCTGGCGCGCAGCATCTTGATGCCGTGGCCGTCGCGCGAATTGAACGCCTTGTATTCCTGGCCGTCGTCGCCGTAGAAAAGGCTGCCATCGGTCAACACGCCATCGACATCGAACACGATCATGCGCGTGGCGCGCGCTCTTTCCTCGATGTCCTCCCTGTGGAACACGCCAGAGGGCGGTTTCTCACCCGCCGGGTTTTGGGCAAAGTCGCTCATACCACGCCCGCGCGCAAAAGGTCATGCATGTTGAGTGCTCCCATCAGTTTCCCTGCCGCATTGACGGCAAAGAGGCCGTTGACCTTGAATTTTTCCATCCTCTGCACGGCTTCCACCGCCAGGGCATCTTCGAATATGGTACGCGGGTCGGGCTTCATCACTGCGGCGATCATCGCGCCGCGCACGTCCACGTCAGCGTCCAGGAGTCGGCGCAGGTCGCCGTCGGTGAAGATGCCCAGGAGGCTGCCTTCCGCATCGGTGATGGCCGTCATGCCCAGGCCCTTGCTGGTCATTTCCAGAAGCGCTTCCTTCAGACTCGCACCCAGCCCCACTACCGGCAGGGCCGCGTCCTTGTGCATCAGGTCGCGCACATGCACCAGCATGCGACGGCCCAGGGCGCCGCCGGGGTGGGTGCGGGCGAAGTCCTCCGCAGTGAAGCCGCGCGCATAGAGCACGGCTACCGCCAGCGCGTCGCCCAGCGCCAGAGCGGCCGTGGTGCTGGCCGTAGGGGCCAGGTTGAGCGGACAGGCTTCCTGCGCGACGCTGGCGTCGAGGTGGATGTCCGCCTCGCGCGCCAGGGTGGAGGCGGGATTGCCGGTCATGCTGATGAGGCGTGCGCCGCGCCGCTTGAGCAGGGGCACGATGGCCGCGATTTCCACGCTCTCACCGGAGTTGGAGAGGGCGATGACCACATCCTGCCCGGTGATCATGCCCAGGTCGCCATGGCTGGCTTCGGCCGGATGCATGAAGAAGGCGGGCGTGCCGGTGCTGGCCAGGGTGGCGGCGATCTTGCCGCCGATGTGGCCGGATTTGCCCATGCCCGAGACCACCACGCGGCCCGTGCATTCCAGGAGCATCGCGACGGCGCGGGGGAAGTCCGCGTCCAGATGTTCCCGCACACGGCTGACCGCGGCGGCCTCGATTTCCAGGGTGCGGCGGGCCATCTCTAGGATGTCGGCGGGGGAGTGGTTTGGGGATGCCATAATGGGCCGGGAGTATAGCCGTTCAGTATCACCGACCGCACCTAGCACACTCCATGCCCAGTACTCTGGAACTCACCCTGATTCTGCTCTCCAGCGGCGTTTTAGCCGTCGCGGGCTTGAAGGCACTTGGCCTGCCGGCGCTGGTAGGCTACCTCCTGATCGGCGCCGCCATGGCTCCGTTCCTGCCGCGACTCGCCCAGGATACGCCCGCAGGCCATCTGGCGGAATTTGGCGTGGTCTTCCTGATGTTCTCGATCGGCCTGGAATTTTCATTGGCGCGCCTCAATGCCATGCGCCAGTCGGTGTTCGTCTTGGGCGGCATGCAGGTCGTCCTCACCATGTTCATCGTCATGGCGCTGGGGCTGCTGTTCGCCCTGCCCTGGAAGCAAGGGCTGGCGCTGGGCGGAGTGCTCGCCATGTCTTCTACCGCCATCGTCGGCAAGCTCTTGTCGGAACGCGAAGAGCTCGACAGCGAACACGGCCGCTTGATCCTGGGCATCCTGCTGTTCCAGGATATCGCCGTCGCGCCGCTCATCATCTTCGTGCCCGCGCTGGCGCAGAGTTCTGGCCTGGGGGTGGCACTGCTCTACGCGGCACTGAAAGCCACCCTGGTGCTGACCGTCATCCTGGCGCTGGGGCAACGCCTGATGCGGCCCTGGTTCCAGTGGGTGGCAAAGCCCAAATCCGCCGAGTTGTTCATGCTCAACGTGTTGCTGGTCACCCTGGGGCTGGCTTATGTCACCGACCGGGCCGGACTATCGCTGGCTCTGGGCGCCTTCCTCGCCGGTGTATTGATCGCCGAAACCGAATACCGCTATCAGGTTGAAGCCGATATCCGTCCCTTTCGCGATGTCCTCATGGGACTGTTCTTCGTCTCCATCGGCCTGATGCTCGACTTGAGGCTGGTAGCACTCCACTGGGGCGAAGTGCTGGGCATCATGCTCTCACTGGTGATCGGCAAGCTGATCCTGGCGGCCCTGCTGGCTGGGCTGTATGTGCGTTCCTGGGCGGTTGTCCTGCGCGTCGGCCTGGGGCTGGCGCAGGCCGGAGAATTCGGCTTCGTCTTGTTGGCGCTGGCCTTGGGGCATGGCTTGATCGGCGCCGAACTGCACCAGACCCTGTTGGCAGCGATGGTGCTATCGATGTTGACCACGCCGCTGCTCGTGCTCTATGGCGATCGGCTCGCAAAACGCCTGGAAGGCGGCGCCTGGGTGGAGCAGGCGCGCGGCGTGCACGAAATTGCCACCCGCGCCTTCGGCATCCAGAAGCATGTCATCGTCTGCGGCTATGGCCGCAGCGGGCAGTGCCTGGCGCGCTTGCTGGAGTCGGAGAAAGTACCCTTCATCGCCCTGGACGACGACCCTCGCCGGGTACATGCCGCCACTCTGGCGGGAGATCGCGTGGTTTTTGGCGACGCTTCGCGCGCGGAGGTGTTGATGGCAGCCGGCGTGCACCGCGCCCGCGCCGTGGTGGTCAGTTTTTCCCATGCGCCCTCGGCGCACGGCGTGCTCGCCGCGGTGCAACGCCTGAAGCCGGAGGTGCCCGTGATCGTGCGCACCCTCGACGAGGGCGAACTCGACGCCCTGCGTGCGGCGGGAGCAGCGGAGGTGGTGCCGGAACTCCTGGAAGGCGCGCTCATGCTGGGCTCGCAGACCCTGCTCATGGCCGGCGTGCCCCTGGCTCGGGTATTGAAGCGTATCCGCCTGACCCGCGAGGCACGCTATGGCGCCCTGCGCGGCTATTTCCGCGGCCTCAACGACGACCAGGATGACGATGCGCACGGCGATCGCCTGGCCTCTTTTCTGGTCACCGCGCGCCAGGGCGGCCGAACCCTGGTGCAACTGGATCTGCAAAGCCTGGGTGCCACGCTCGTCAACGTCCGCCGCCGTGGCGTCCACGCCCTCGCGTTCGGCCCGGATACCCGCATGGAGAGCGGCGACATCCTCATCCTGCGTGGCGAACCCGAAGCCCTGGCCGCAGCGAAAATGCGCTTGGCCGAAGGCTCAGGGTAAATTTGTTCTCCCAAAAATGATGACGTGGCGGCTTGCCGAGTAGGGTTTTTCGTCATGTGCAGGCAATTAAAGACCAGACGTGTATTGCGATTGAGGAACAAAAGTGAACAGAGCACGTTTTTTGGCATTGTTCTGATTAAAGATCAAAATACTTGGTCTGTCCCCTATTGCTCATGGGATAGTATCTTTCCCATTTACACGAATCGGTTACAGACCCATGACCAAGCCAACCGACCTCGCCGGCAAGATTGATCTCCTGAAATCCATGCTCGTGCAGGCCACCGAATTCGACCAGCCGATGGCCTATTTTTTTGACGTACTGGCGCTCGATCAGGCCTTCCGCGACCGCGGCCGGCCGCTCAAGGATGCCGCCATCAAGATTCGGTTCCGCACCGTGCTCGAGACACTGCAGAAACAGATCATGCCAGGCTGGACGGGCGAGGGGCGGATGATCTCCGCCTTCTGGCTCAAAGACTACGGATTCGCTCACGGCGCCTGCACCGTCGCGGAGCGGCTGGGCGTGACCTTCTACTTCAGCGACCTGGACATGGGGCTTAGCACCCTCGCGTCCATGCGGCCCGGGGACCAGGTACTCTTCGCCCGCTTCTCAATCCAGGAAGGCGGTGATCCGGAGAAGAACTACCAGTTCGATCGGGCCGGGCGGCGGCATTGAGGGCGGCGGGCAGGTTCGGGCGTCGCCGACAGTTGCATGGCGTTATGAAGATAAGTTCAGATTTACTGATCCAGCCGTAAGTGAAGGTTGCACCTTTTTTTGCAATTCAGACCTGGGAGGCTATCATCATGGCGCAGGTATCAAAGACTGTTGGGTTACGCCGACATGAAACCGTCGGCTAACCCAACCCACGCAGATGGCGGATGCCACTGCTTCCCAACCCGTAGGGTGGATAAGCGATAGCGCATCCACCATCACCGCCACCAAAGGTGGATGCGCTTTGCTTATCCACCCTACGCGACTGATGCCCATGGAGACGCATTGCGCGTAGGGTGGATAAGCGATAGCGCATCCACCAACACCGCCACCAAAGGTGAATGCGCTTTGCTTATCCACCCTACGCGACTTCACGTTAAGGGTGAGCGCGATCGAAGGCGCAAACCTCACCTGGATTGTCAGATGAGTTATCCTTGGGCGCATCCAGAATTAGGCGGGGTCTGTTGTGTAATCTCCTGTATTCCCTAAGTAGTTGCCGCCATATATCCATCCGCACAATTGTACTAGTCTGTATTTCGTCAAGAATTGGGAAGGTCAAGACGCTGCCGGCTGTTGTTACGTCACCGCTGTTACGTCACCGCTGTTACGTCCTCCCCTCCTTGATCATCCACCGCGCCCATACATGCACAGGAGACTCACCATGGCACTCTTAAAGAAAAGCACAGCAACTACCGCACCGACCGTGGCCGAAGGTAGGAGCTCCGCTGCATCCTCGCGCGACGCCGATGCACAGCGCAAAAAAGCGCGCACCCTTGCCAAGCAGCAGCAGGCGGCCGAGCGTATTGCCGCCGCCACCGGACAGTTGTCGTCCGGCA
>CAISDD010000131.1 GCA_903883985.1 uncultured Pseudomonadota bacterium
AGTGGTCACACCAGAGGCCGTGGTTGCCGCTCCCGTGGTCGCCGCCGCGAAACCGGCGGTAGTGGTCACACCAGAGGCCGTGGTTGCCGCTCCCGTGGTCGCCGCCGCGAAACCGGCGGTGGTCGCCGCTCCCGCCGCAGTGATCGCAGAGCATCCTGCCGCACCGCTTACCTCACCAGTCGCCACCGGCAAGCAGGCCCCCGTGAACAGCAAGGTGATCCTGGCCGGTGATGCGCTATTCCAGTTGGGCAAGTCCGGCATCAAGGATCTGTCCCGCGACGGCAAGACTCGCCTGGATGAAGTGATCGCAAAGATCAAGGCCATGGGCAGTGTGGAGCAAATCCGCGTAGTCGGCCATGCCGACCCCACCGGCAGCTCCAGGACCAACCGCATGCTGTCGGAAATGCGTGCCAAATCGGTCCGATCCTATCTGGTGGCCAAGGGCATCAAGTCGGGCATCATCCTCGTCAGCGGCATGGGCGACACGCAGCCCGTGGTTCAGTGCGACAAGAGCCTGGCGAAACCGAACCTGAGTGATTGCCACGCGCCCAATCGCCGCGTGGAAATCGACATCCTGGGCACCGCCAGGTAAGACGCGCTCGGCCCGGCAAAACCGCCCACTCCGGGCGGTTTTTTTCGTCTGCTAGGACAGGCTATGGCTCAGATTCTGGGCTATCCACCATTGCGCCGCTGCGCTGCCAGGAGTTTTCGTTGAGGGTAAGCTCGTAGCGCACCCATTTGCGGAATTCAACCAAGGGGCATTGCCCGTCCTTGCGCCGGCAGATACCGGCGATGCCTTTGAAACGGATGATTTCTTCGCCCGTCTGCGCATCGTGGCCGTGTCCGGTCACCTGGCGTACTCCCCAGGAATGACCGTAAGCGCCGTTGCTGTAATAGGCTCCGGCGCGCAGATCGGTGGACAGTGGCAGACTCATGTCGTTGAACCTTGATCCGTGATTCCTCAGTTGACCGCTTCCCCCGGGAGGCCCCATAAACATTGAGGATTGCGCCTTCGATCACGCTCACCCTTTGGGTGAACCCGCTGGGGCACGCCGAATTCGTAAGGCGGCTGTGCCGCCGACGTCTCCGCTTGCCAGACAACTCGCCAGACGCACACACGGGCGTGTTCAACGGAGGAATCAACGTTGAACGGGAATTTCGTCGCGCCCATGGGCGCGACCCAGGTTTGTTATTTCCCGGAGCCCACTGTCGCCCGGTTGACGAAGATGATGCTGGGGAAATTACGCTTCAAGGACTTGCTGTAGAAGTTGTTCATCGCCATGCCATCGTCGAAATGTATCGTATCCCCTTTCTTCACCGCCATGCTAGTGGCCGCCAGCCAGACGGTCTTCTTGCCTTGCGCCACCTCGACGTAGGTGTACATGGGCACGTTGATCGTACTGAGTACGGTGCCCTGCTGCGTCAACGCCATTACCGGCGCGCTCATGGCCGGCATACCGGCATGCGGGTTTGCGCCGTTTGCGGAGGCGGGTTTGGCGGGGACGGGCTCTGCAGCGAATACCGAGGCGGAGAAAGCGAACAGCAGAAAATAGAGGTTCATCACTGGATTCCTAGTCTTTGCGAATTGAGGGGCAGGAATAGTACCCGCAACCTGACCGATACGGTTTCGTCCGAGAGCAAAAACCGCCAATATTCGCGCCCTGCACGATACGATCGAGCGGGGATGGGCATGGAACTGGAACGGATGAAATTCCCGCCCGGTCTGGGCGCTACTTGCCCTGCGCCCCGAACACCTTCTTCAGCAGGTCCGTGGTGCGCGCCACGGGCTCCTGGCGGATGCGTTTCTCCTCGGCAGCGATCATCCTGAACAGGCCGTCCACGGCTTTGGCCTCCACATAGCCATCCAGATCACCGCCCCCGGCCCCCAGAAACCGGGCGGATGGGCCCGCCTTCTGCATCAGTTTTTTGTAGGCGGAAGTGACCCCGGTCTGGTTTGTAGCCGCCTGGACGACAGGCAGGAAGCGTTCCTTCAGTCTGGCCTCGCAGCTCTTGCGAAAGTACTGGGTGGCCGCGTCGTCGGGCCCCTTGAGGATGGATTTGGCATCCGCCAGAGACATCTGGGAGAGAGCATCCGTGAAGATGCTCGCGGCCTCCGGCACCGCCTTCTCTGCCGCGTGGTTGAGGGTGGCAGCGAACTCATCCGCATATTTCTCCTGGCCGACACTATGCAGCAACTTTTCCACCCTCTTCAGCCCGTCTGGCAGGGGAATCTTCACGTCCAGGTTGTACAAAAACCCCCCGTCTCGCCCCAGGTTGGCCACGGCCTGCTGGGTACCACGGAACAGAGTCTCCTTGAGGGCGCGAACCACCTCCTCATCGCTCAGGGCCACGGACCAGGTGGAGCTGGTCACCGTAGTGGCCGCAGCCGCAGGATTCGTGTCGCCGACCTTCTTTTTCAAGTCTTCCAGCAAGCCGGCGTGGACGCCGCTGGTCATCAGGCACAGCAGCGCTGCGGCAAGGATGGACGATGAAATCGGCCTCTGAACTGGATTTTCCCGGGTCGATTGACTTGGCGCGGCGCCGGCGGAGCGCGCGGCATGGAATGGCGGCTTGGGCGGCATGGGGTAGGCGCAGTGGACGACGAAGTTGTCTTCAAAACGAAACATGGTGAGGATCTCTATTCGGCGAGTGTCGCGGGTTCAGAAAACGACGTGTGTGCAGGGATTGATGATTTCGATGACCTCCAGGCTCGCGGCCTGGGCCTCGAGGCAGATTTCCGCAAGTGCCGCGGGGGTGAGTCCCAGCGACTGCATGCTGTGTGTGGCGTGGTAATCGGGAAGGTAGGTTTCGGATTCGTATGTGGTTCGCAGACTAGGCGCCAGGTTGGCGGCCAGGTCGCTGGCCAGACTGACCACGGCGACCTCCTTGTCGAAGGCCGGGGCGGACTCGGGGTCTAGCTGAAAACGCACGGCCACGACCAGCTTTTCTGGCACATGCCAGGCTTCGAGCAAGGCGGCACCCAGGTCCGCGTGACTGAAGCCGAACACAGACTGCTCGGCGCCCCCAAGGGACATCCCCTCCATCTGCACTCGCCGCAGCACTTCCCGATACTCCTTCGGGCGACGGACGTAGAACACCAGGCGCCCCACGCTGTGCAGGAGGCCAGCCAGGAACAAGGCTTCTCCGCCGCGCAAGCGGATGTAATCGGCAATCAGACCGGCGAGCACGCCACAGGTCGTACTGTTTTCCCAGTAGATCTCCATATCCAGGAATTCGGCCGGAATATCGCGAAAAACCTTGACCGCGGCAGTTGCCAGCACCAAGTCGCGCAAGGCATTGTGGCCGATGAGCGCCACGGCGTTTCTGAGCGTCTCGATCCGGCCGCGACCACCGTACAACGCCGAATTGGACAGCCGCAGCACGGTCAGAGCCAGGTTGGCATCGAGTTCAATGACCTCAATGAGATCCTGTGCCGTCGCCGTGGGGGAATCCATCACCGCGCTGGCCCGTATCACCAGGTCCGGCAGGGAAAAGAGAGCGGATACCTCGCTGGCCAACTCGTGCGGCGTCATGTTGCCTCCTACTGGCACGCCTCGCATTCCTCGAAACCGAGTCGCCAGGCCTCAGCTTGCAGGCGCAGCCGACGATTTCGGGCTCTGGAAGAGCTGCCCTGAGTTCGATCGAAGAGTCGGTGGAGACAGGCGCTTCACCTTGGTTTCCGTCGAGATTACCACCAAGCCCTAGGTCCATGCTCGATCCGATCTCGCCGAAGTGGACATTGACGGCATTGAACTCGCCGCCACGAGCGATGGATTTCTCGGCCGCGGTCGTCATGTAGGACTCCACCCTCCACCAGAAGGTCGAATACGAAAAACGTAAGCACCCATCGAAACCAATTTGGTTTACCACCGAGCACCCTCACCCTGCCCCCTACCCATCCGGGGTAAGTGCCTGCGCCGGAAGCGTATTGAACCTACATTGCGCTGTTGACCGTGTCGTGGGAGGTCACGGGGGAAGGAGCGGTCAACTGAGGGATCAAGAATGAACGCAAAAGCCGTTGCGCGACGATACTCGGTTCTTGTGATGACACCCCATCAACAACTTTCCCGTGCATTCGCTGCCCCCAGGACACGCACAAGGTTATCAGCAGGATGGACGAAGCAGACGGGTTATCATCGCCAGATTACACCGCCCTCCGGTCTTAACCATGCGCAATACCGCCGTCCTCCTCATCGCCTGCCCCGACAAGAAGGGCCTGGTCGCCGCCATCGCCAACTTCCTGCTCCGACACGACGCCAATATCCTGCACGCCGACCAGCACCAGGATGGTGCCGCCGGCTTGTTCCTGATGCGTGTGGAATGGGCGCTACAAGGCTTCGAGCTCGGCCTGCATCACTTCGACGAGGCCTTCTCGCCCATCGCGGCACTTCACGACTTGACCTGGAAGCTGTCACTCTCCTCTGTACGCCCGCGCATGGCCATCTTCGCGTCCAAGCTCGACCATTGCCTGGCCGATCTGCTCCATCGCCATCACGCCGGCGAACTGTACTGCGACATTCCGCTGGTCCTCAGCAATCACCCGGACACGCACTGGCTGGCAGAGGCCTACCGCGTCCCCTTCCAGCACATCCAGGTCAACCACGACAACAAACCGGAAGCCGAAGCACAGCAACGCGCGCTGCTCGAAGCCCACCATGTTGATTTCTGCGTGTTGGCAAGATATATGCAGGTGCTCTCGCCCGAGTTCATCGGGCACTACCCCAACCGCATCATCAATATCCACCATTCCTTCCTGCCGGCTTTCCATGGCGCCAAGCCCTACCAGCGAGCTTTCGAGCGGGGCGTGAAGCTGATCGGCGCCACCAGCCACTACGTCACGGAAGCGCTGGACGACGGCCCGATCATCGAACAGGACGTGACGCGCATTTCGCATCGCGACGACATCGAGAACCTGGTGCAAAAAGGCGCGGACCTGGAAAAAGTGGTGTTGTCGCGCGCTGTGCGCTGGCACATCGACAACCGCATCCTGGTCTACGGCAACAAAACGGTGGTGTTCGATTAGGAACGGCACAACGGCGAGCGACTCCCGCTTGGGGTCAGCGCCAACCGTAAATAAGCCGGCGTTTTGCCGGCTTGAGTTCGGGTGCGCGGCGTCAGAAAGCGGCTATCGCTGTTCGTTTGCCTTCTGCGAGATTTTGTACCATAAAAACAAGCCCATGGCGACGATGAAACCAAGGGTGAACAGGCTGAGTAGCCCGATGGGGGTGTTGAACAGCAGATTCATCACGACGTCCATGAGAGTGCTCCTATTGGTTGCCCCGTTACGGGTGCGTTGATGGATGGGTTACTTTGGTGCCAAGTTCCGTCATGGCGTAGGGTGCCGTCCACTGGCCGGCGATCCGCCAGCTCCGGTCTTGCGGTTCGAGAACCAGGACTCTCTTCCCCGTTCCCATATCAGGTGCTGCGGCAATATACGTAGAATCGTGCGTATGCGCCAAGAGGATGTGGATGTCCATATTCTCGTGTGCGGGGTGCAGAACGCTCAGGGAAAGCCGTTCTGGCGGAGTTGCCAAATGGCCACGCAACACCAGCTCGACCCGACCGCTGCCGCTCGTTAACCGCGCCGACAAACCCAGGGCTGCGGCCACTCCGGCCGCCGAATTAGCTGGCTCTACCATCGCCAGGCCAACCTTGCGGTATTCGGTCTTGACCAGAGTATCCGGATCGCGGGCGGCGAAGTAGTAGCTGGTAAAACTGCCGACCACGGCGATGGCGGGCAGACCGAGAACCAGCCAGAGCATAGGCTCCTTCCACCAGGGGCGATTGTCATCAATAGTCACAAGGTTTCCCCCCTACTTCAGAAAACTGGATTTGGCTTCACGCACGATGCGGGCATCTTCATCCGCCTGTATGGTGAACACGACGGGCTGACTCGGATGCTTCAACTGCTCACCGGCCACACGCAACACGACGTTCTGTTGCACCGTGCTCAGCGGTGCAATCGTCACGTTGTCACCCACCGCCACACGCAGGCCCTCAATCCCGGTGGCCTGGATGCGGTAATGATGGGGGACATTTTCCATGTTGATGATGCGCAATTGATACAGGTTCTCGATCTGGCCATTCTCGACTTCACGCGACAGCGTGAGGCGATCGCGCAACACATCGGCCCGCATGGGAACCCGCTTGGCCAGCGTATAGAAGAAAGCGAGGGTAATCAGGCCGATGACGCCAACATAGAAGAGGGTCCGCGGCCGGAATACGTGCTTGGTGATGTCCTGGTCGCTGTAGGCACCATCGATGACATTTTGCGTCGAGTAACGGATCAGCCCCTTCGGGTAGTTCATCTTTTCCATGACTCGATCGCAAGCATCGATACAGGCTGCGCAACCGATGCACATATATTGCAGGCCGTTGCGAATATCGATGCCGGTCGGGCAGGCCTGCACGCAGATGCCGCAATCGACGCAATCGCCCAGGCCATGGGCCTTGTAGTCCGACCCTTTCTTGCGCATGCCGCGTGATTCGCCGCGCTGGTAATCGTAAGTGATGATCAGGGTGTCGGTGTCGAACATCACGCTCTGAAAGCGCGCATAGGGACACATGTATTTGCATACCTGCTCGCGCATGAAACCGGCGAAGCCCCAGGTAACGAAGGCGTAGAACAGGATCCAGAAGGTTTCCCAAGGGCCGGTCGAGAACTCGACGACTTCCCGGGCGAGTACCTGGGTCGGCGTGTAATACCCCACAAAGCTGAATCCGGTCCAGAGCGCCAGCAATATCCAGGCAAGGTGCTTGCCGCCGCGACGCAGTATCTTCTCCCCATTCCAGGGCAGGGTATTGAGCTTCTGCTGTTTCTTGTAGTCCCCCTCGATCCAACCCTCGATCCAGATAAACAACTCGGTGTAGACCGTCTGCGGACAGGCATAGCCGCACCAGAGGCGGCCGGCGATGGCGGTGAAGAGAAATAAGGCGAGTGCCGACAGGATCAGGATCACGGCCAGCCAGATGAAATCCTGCGGCCAGAAGACCATGTTGAACAGATAGAACTTGCGCGCACCCAGATCGAACAGCACCGCCTGACGATCGTTCCAACTGACCCAGGGGAGGCCGTAGAAGACGACCTGAGTGATGATGACCAGCGCGATCCGCCAGTGACTGAAGATTCCGCTCACCGCACGAGGGTATATTTTCTCATGAACTGCATAGAGCGACTGCTCAACGTCGCTTCCAGCTTCCCTGAGGATGGGGATGCTTGCAGGTTTTTTTTCGGCCACAGCGTTCCTCTTTCTAAATGGGCAGTAAACCCGCCTTGAAATGACCCAAGGCTCGTGAAAAAGAGAATTCGTTAGCGCCTCAGCGCTAACGAATTTGGCATCCCCTCACGGGGACAGGCACCGATTATGGCGCCGGCGCGGCTGCGGGGGCCACTGCAGGCGCCACCGCAGTAGGGGCTACGGGTACAGGCTGCAGTCCCCCACCCAGACCCCAGACATACGCGGCCAGGAGTTGGATTTTGGCTTCACCCAGGGAACTCTCCTCGGGCATGCGACCCTTGCGGCCATTCATGACAGTCTTGACGATAGAGGCTACGCTGCCGCCGCCGAACTCCCAGCGTTCATTTTCATCGGTCAGGTCGGGGAAACCAGCGGCAAAATTTCCCTTGCCATCCAAGCCATGGCAGCCCGCACAGGCGGCAAATTTATCCTTGCCTGCGGCTGCCAGCGCCGCATCATACGGCTTGCCACTCAGTGACAGGACGTAGTTTGCCACCGCCTTGGCACCGGCTTCGCCACCCACCGCATCACCCATGGGCGGCATTTCGGCGGTGTGGCCATTCGCGATACTGGTCTTGATATCGTCAGGAGTGCCACCAAACAGCCAAAGCTTGTCGGTCAGGTCGGGGAAACCCTTGCCACCTTGCGCTTGGGAACCATGACACTGAGAACAGTAGGTCATGAACAAGTGCTGGCCCATTTCGCGAGCTTTCGGATCTGCCGCGACGGCCATCAAGCTTTGCGACTTGAAGGGCGCCATGATTTTCTCGAAATCACCATCAACCTTGGTCTTTTCATCTTTCCATTCCTGGCCAGAAGACCAGCCCAGGGTACCTGGATACTTGCCCAGGCCGGGATAGAGCACGAGGTAACCGATGCCGAAGAAGGTCAGGCCGTAAAACATCCACATCCACCAACGCGGCAGAGGATTGTTCAGTTCCTGCAGATCGCCATCCCAGGTACTAACCATCAGTTCGGCCTGTTCACCGTGGGCGAGTTTTTTGGTGGTCTGGCTGCTCAGCACCCAGAGGGAAAAAACGATCCCGGCAATGCTGATCGCGGCGATGTAGTAATGCCAGAACTCACTGACAAAGTCGGGTACTGCGTATCCAGCAATCATGAGTATCTCCTAGTCTGTGTGGTGTTTGCCGGCGACGTCAGCATCTTCCTGGAAAGGAAGTTGGGCGGCTTCGTCAGCGGTTTCCTTGCTCCCGTGGCGGTATGTCCACCACACGATGCCGATGAACAGCAGAAAGAAGAAAACCGTGACGACCGAACCCACGAAGCCGGCAGTATTCATGTCATTTTTCCTTCGGGCCGAAGGTTCCCAATACCTGCAGGTAGGCGATCAGCGCGTTCATTTCGGTCTTGCCCTTGAGGGCATCGGGCGCGTCGTTGATCTCCTGCTGCGTATAACCATGGCCTGCGACGTTGAGCGTCTTCATCTTGGCCTGGATATCGGCGGCATCTGCCTGGGAGTCGGCCAGCCACTTGTAAGAGGGCATGTTGGACTCGGGCACCACATCGCGCGGATTCATCAGATGGGTGTAATGCCATTCGTCAGAATAGCGTCCGCCGACGCGATGCAGGTCCGGACCGGTGCGCTTGGAGCCCCAGAGGAAGGGCCGGTCGTAGACGAACTCGCCGGCCACGGAGAAGTGGCCATAACGCTCGGTCTCGGCGCGGAAGGGACGTATCATCTGCGAATGGCAACCCACGCAGCCTTCGCGGATGTAGATATCGCGTCCGGTCAATTGCAAGGCGGTGTAGGGCTTGATTTCGTTGGGTGTGCCCTTGCCGATGGCTTCAGTGGTCGACTTCTGGAAGAACATCGGCACGATCTGTACCAGCCCGCCAAAGGATACGACGACGAACGTCAACACGATGAACAAGCCTACGTTCTTTTCTATGGTCTTGTGAGAGAACATGAATGATCTCCTGGTCCGTTAGGCTGCGACAGCTTGAGGAATGCGGGCATCGTTGACTGCCTTGCCCGCGGCGACTGTCTTCCA
>CAISDD010000132.1 GCA_903883985.1 uncultured Pseudomonadota bacterium
CCGAGCGTGCCACCGAACTGGCGCCCGCCCAGCCACGCGCCCAGAACCGCGCCCAGGCTGCTGGTGAAGAGCACGGTCACGTCTGTGACCCGCGAATAGACGAACAACTGCATGAAGCCCAGGCTCACCGCCGCCAGCAGTGTCATCCACCAGACGCGGAAGAAGTCGCGCCCCGGCCTTGCACACCATAGCCAGGCCAGCGGCGCCCAGAGCAGGATGTCGGTGATGACCTGGTACAGGGCATGGGCCGGATCGGCGGGGTAGCCGGAGAAGGGGATGAGGACGACCTTGCCTTGATTCCATTTGTGGTAAATCTCGACGGCGCTGAGCGTGAGATCCAGGGGCAGGATGCCGTAGGCGAGGGCCACGGCCAGGTAGACCCAGGCTGCCCGCTCCGCCAGGCCCGCGGGTTCACGCTCCCGTTTCCAGCCCTCGTGCCAGGCCATCAGCCCGGCGCCATACCCCCACCAGCAGACCACGCCGATCAGCCCACCCAGCGTTTCCGCAGCGATGTCGTTCTGTGACACCGTGCGCTGTGGAAAGAATTCCTGGGTAAATTCGATACCCACGCTCAAGGCCGCCGCCACGACGAAGATGAGTACGCCCAGCGCAGCAGCCCAGGCCGTGCCGCGGCCTCTTGCCAGGGCACCCGTCCAGAAGAAGGTCAGGGGAATGAACAACAGGCAGTTGGCGACCCAGTCGGCGCGCGAGTCGATGCCTATGTCGAGGAAAGGGATCTGGCTGAACCTCAGCACCGCTACTTCCCAGGGAATGGCGTGGTAGTCCAGCGGCACCAAACTGCCATAGATGACGAAGAGTAGATAGGGCAGGCCCAGCCAGAACAGGAGTCCTCGCTGTTGCACGAAAATCCGTCGCCGGCTCGATTGCAAACTGCGGTCAGTGGACATGATGGTTACTGGGGAGGCCAGGCTTACCGGAAAGGTGGAACAGGGTCGCTGGCAACACGTCGGTCAGCTCACGGGCGGGGCGGTGCAACGCTCTCGGCGTGCCACTCCGGCCAGATCCAGGCTGTTTTCCAGGCGGCGCACCAGGCATTGCGCACTCTGCCTGCCGGATTCCAGGACGATGTCGGCGCTGACCATGTAAAGGGCGTGGCGCGCGGCGAATAGCTCCTGAAGCTTTCTCAGCGGATCGTCGATTTGCAGCAGGGGGCGGTTCTTGTCGTGTCGCGTGCGCAGATAGAGTTCGCGCGGCTGGCACTTCAGGTACACCACGGCCCCACGCGACTTGAGATTGCCGCGACTCTCCGGTAGCAGGACCGCGCCGCCGCCGGTGGCCAGGACGACGCCCCGTTGTTGGCTGAGCTCGTCGATTACGCTGGCCTCGCGCTTGCGAAAGCCCTCTTCGCCTTCGATCTCGAAAATCGTGGGGATGGAGACGCCGCAGCGCGCGACGATCTCTAAGTCAGAGTCGATGAATTCCAGGCCGCGGCGCCTGGCCAGCAGCTTGCCGATCGTGGTCTTGCCGGAACCCATCAGGCCGACCAGAAAGATGTTTGAACTGGGGATCATGGCGTGATTGTAAACGGGCATAAGAAGGTGGCAGCCCCGGGAAATGAAATCCGCCGTGGCGCCGCGCGACTAAGCTCTTCGTTTCGCCAGCAACGCATCCACGGCGGCTTTCAGGTCGCCCGCCGGCAGCGTCTGATCGAGGTCGCGGAACGCGGCCAGCGCGGCCGGCCCCATCCCCGCCTTCTCGTGCTTTTCGGGCAGGGTCCAGTCGGCGCGCACCTTCACCTTCACCGCCAGCACCGGCGCATCGACCCGCGTCAACGCACGGCTCACGCCGCTCGCCTGGCTACGCACCCGGCTGGCGGCCGCTCCATTGGCACAATACACCAGAGCGGTTTCACCCTGGATCGCCGCCACCCGGCAGGCGCGCGCCACCGCGGCCGGCACCACGCCGGCGAAGCGACGGTTGAGCTCGGTAAGGCGCTGCGCTTCCGGCAGTGCGACGGACAGAATCGGATCGCTGCGCAACAGGCCGCGCACGCTTTGCATGGAGGAGGGTCGGTATGACATCGTGGCAAGGTGGCAGGTGGCAAGGGAATCTCCCCGTCCCGCTCAGCATCGAGAAGGGGGGAAACGGGGATATGTTAGCATTCGCACAATTCCTGAAATCCAACCTATCTCCTTCATTTTCCATGATTTCTACTCTACTGAAAAAAGTCTTCGGCAGCCGCAATGACCGCCTGTTGAAGCAATGCCGGGGCGCAGTCGCCAAGGTCAATCTCCTGGAGACGGCTTTCAAGGCGCTCAGCGATGAACAACTGCGCGGCAAGACCGCCGAATTCAGGGCTCGCCTGGAAAAAGGGGAGACCCTGGAGTCACTCCTGCCGGAAGCCTTCTCGGCCGTGCGCGAAGCCGCAGTGCGGGTTCTCGGCCAGCGCCATTTCGACGTGCAGTTGATCGGCGGCATGGCGCTCAACGACGGCAAGATCGCGGAGATGCGCACCGGCGAAGGCAAGACGTTGATGGCCACCTTGTCCGCCTATCTCAACGCACTGTCCGGCCTCGGTGTACACATCGTCACCGTCAACGATTACCTGGCGAGTCGTGATGCCGAGACGATGGGGCGGATTTACGGCTTTCTGGGTCTCACCGTGGGGTGCAACCTGTCCCAGCTAGACCATGAGGAAAAGCAGGCAGCCTACGCCGCCGACATCACCTATGGCACCAACAACGAGTTCGGCTTCGACTATCTGCGCGACAACATGGTGTTCGAACCCTCGCAGCGGGTGCAGAGGCCGCTCAACTACGCCATCGTCGACGAGGTGGACTCGATCCTGATCGACGAAGCGCGCACGCCGCTGATCATCTCCGGCCAGGCCGACGACAACGTCACCCTGTACCAGGCGATGAACGCCGTGCCGCCGCGCCTGGAGCGGCAGGAACGGGAATACAAGGAAGACGAGCCCCTGGAGAAGCGCGGCCCCGTGGGCGATTACGTGGTGGACGAGAAGCAGCACCAGGTGACCCTGACCGAGCGCGGCCATGAGCGGGTAGAAGCCATCCTCGCGGAAATCGGCATCCTCGCCCCGGGCAGCAGCCTCTACGAGCCCGGAAACATCACCCTGATGCATCACGTCTACGCTGCGCTGCGCGCCCACGTGCTGTATTTCAAGGATCAGCACTATGTAGTTCAGGACAACGAAGTCATCATCGTCGATGAGTTCACCGGCCGCCTGATGCAGGGAAGACGCTGGTCCGACGGTCTGCATCAGGCGGTGGAAGCCAAGGAGGGCGTGGCGATCCAGCGCGAGAATCAGACGCTGGCCTCGATCACCTTCCAGAACTTCTTCCGCATGTACAAGAAGCTGTCCGGCATGACCGGAACGGCCGACACCGAAGCCTACGAATTCCAGCAGATCTATGGCCTGGAGACGGTGATCATCCCGACCAACGTGCCTATGATCCGCCGCGACATGAACGATCTGGTCTATCGTACCGCCGACGAGAAATGGAAGGCGGTGATCGAGGACATCCGCGATTGCCACCAGCGCGGCCAGCCGGTGTTGGTGGGCACCACCTCCATCGAGGTAAACGAATTCCTCTCGACGCTGCTAAAGAAGGCGGGCCTGCCGCACCAGGTGCTCAACGCCAAGCAACACGAAAAGGAAGCGCAGGTGGTCGCGCAGGCCGGCCTGCCCGGCGGCATCACCATCGCCACCAACATGGCCGGCCGCGGTACCGACATCGTCCTGGGCGGCAGCATCAACAAGGAGCTCGACCAGGTCCGCCTGGACGAAAACCTATCCGGGGCGGAAAAGACCGCGCGCACGACCGCCCTCAAGGCGGCCTGGAAGCCGCTCCATGCCACGGTCATTGCCGCCGGCGGCCTGCACATCATCGGTACAGAACGTCATGAGTCGCGTCGCGTCGACAACCAGTTGCGCGGCCGTTCCGGCCGCCAGGGCGATCCGGGCTCTTCGCGCTTCTATCTCTCGCTGGATGATCCCCTGCTGCGCATCTTCGGCGGCGACCGCCTGAAGTCCATCATGGACAGGCTGAAGATGCCGGAAGATGAGGCCATCGAACACCCCATGGTCAACCGCTCCCTGGAATCGGCGCAGCGCAAGGTGGAGCAGCGCAACTTCGACATCCGCAAACAATTGCTGGAGTACGACGACGTCGCCAACGACCAGCGCAAGGTCATCTACTCGCAACGCAACGAGCTGCTGGAAACCGACGACATCCATGAGGGCATACTCGGCATGCGCGCCCAGGTGCTCAATGACAGCATCAGCGCCTACGTAACGCCTGGAAGCCTGGCCGAGCAGTGGGACACGGATGGTCTGACGCAAACGCTGGCCGGGCAATACCTGCTCGCTTGCCCGGTCCGGGAATGGCTGGACGCGGACGAACACCTGGGCGAACAAGGGGTGCGCAGCCGCATCGTCGAGATGGCCAACCAGGCCTACGAAGCAAAGGTTGCACTGGCCGGCGCGCCTGCCATGCGCAATTTTGAACGCGCCATGCTGCTGCAAAGCCTGGACAGCCATTGGCGCGAGCACCTGGCGGCGATGGATCATCTGCGCCAGGGCATCCACCTGCGTGGCTATGCGGCCAAGAACCCGAAGCAGGAATACAAGCGCGAAGCCTTTGAACTGTTCGAGCGCATGCTGGGCAGCATCGCTGCGGAAGTCACCCAGGTCACCCTCACCGTGCAGATTCGTGGCGCGGAAGACGTGGAGGATGTGGACGTGCATGAAGACCTGAGCAATGTGCAGTACCACCACGCCGACTACGAGGAAGCCCTGGCCAGCGTTGCCGAGGAAATCATGGCCAGCCCACAACCCTTCGCGCGCGACTACGCCAAGGTTGGCCGCAACGACCCTTGCCCTTGCGGTTCCGGCAAGAAGTACAAGCATTGCCACGGAAAGCTCGCCTGAACCTTGCCCATTGAACCCTGAACACTGAACCTGACCTATGCCCTATTTCATTTACAAGACGGGTGGCCCGCTCAATATCCTGGAAAAGCTGGGCCAGGCGGACAGCTACAAGGCCGCCAAGGGGCTCGCCAACGAACTGCGCCGCCACCTCGACCCGGGTGCCGGCCGCACGGTGAAGATGATCTTCGCCGAGAACGAGTTGGCCGCCGAGGACACGCTCTCGCAGCCGCGTGAACTCGATGCCTCACTGGCCGGCGACGATTACTGACGTTGTGGGTGACGCCCCCATGTCCGGCTACAACGAGGAAGCCTACAAACAGGCACGCGACGCGGCGATCAACCGCCCCTGTCCGTTCGAGCGCGCCCTCTTGTCGCGCTGTGTGAGTTGCATGCACGCGCGCAAATTGTTGCTGGCGGAACGGGAGGTCATCTCCTGCGGCCATGAAACTGCCCATCTGGTTTGCAAGGCGTTTCACGAAGCCCTGCACCATAACGCCCGCTTCGCCTTGCATATGGAAGCGGATCAACCCTGGCCTTTCGCCAAGGAAATTCGTGCGCAGTGCGGTGGCGTGCTGGGCTTGAAGGAAATCCTGGATCAGGACCATGCCGATGTCGCTGCCCTGATCGCTGCTGCCACGCAGCGTTTCGGTGGATTGGATCGCTTCCCTTATTCGGAAATCATGCGCGCCGTGGTGCATTACGAACCACGCAAGAAGCGGAGCTAGTCGGCACTTTGCGGCGAAGGCCCCACCCATAGCGGCTCAATTCCAGCCGGGATCGGCCCCCCCAGCAGTTCGCGCAGCTTGAACCCGAGGAGACGCGCCTCGTTATCCCAAGGGCGGCTGTAGCCGAGGCGCTTTTCCACCCATTTCTCGAAGGAGCGGCGCGGCGCGATGCCGATGGCTCCATCGTGGTATCCCACCGGTTTGTCGGGGTTGCCGCCCCAGGCGACTTCATGGACGTGTTCCAGGCGGCAGAAATACACACGCAAATCACCCGTTCTGCCGTATTTCACGCGCACAGCCAGCGCGCCAACGATTTCCGAGAGGGGGTAGCCGGGCACCTGCTGCGACAGGCTGTCGCTCGACCACACGAATTCTCCCTGGCGCGCCCGGAACCAGCCATCGAGGGCTTCAAGCGCGCCGGCTTCGAAAGGCTGCCCTGCGCTGCTGTGGGACTCGCCCAGGCACAGGGTGACACCATCCGCCTTGAATTCACGAAGTAGCCTGGTTCCGAGTTCGGGCCACGCTAACAGCATGTCACCATGGCGTTGCAGCAGCCTTTTTGCCGCGTCAAGGTGGCGTTCCAGGCCATCAAGCCATCGCATGCGCCGCCGCAATTGGTAGGCACCGACGGCATTGGCATGGCCGCGCACGAGATGGTGGGCCAACTCAAGCACTGCGAGCGATGGTTGCTGCGGCACATCGTGGTGGCAGGCGATGAGTGCAATGAGCGTACCGCCGACGATCACCGGGAAAGACAGCGATGCGCGCACGCCCATATTGGTGAGATACAGCCGATGTACGGCGGAGACGCTGCGCAGATCGGAGCAGGCAAGATCCGGCGGCGCGGCTTCGCGGCCGAGCACGGGCACCGGCTCGCTCGCCGCGTCGGGAATCAGGCGCCAGGGATTCTTTAGATACAGCACGCGGGCGATCAGGGGAATGTCGCTGGCGGGAAAACGCAGCCCGAGATAACTGCCGTAGGTTTCGTCCAGGCGGGCCTCGGCGATCACTTCGCCGTCGCCTTCCTCGTGAAATCGGTAGTACATCACGCGTCGAAATCCGGTCATTTCGACGATGAGTCGCACCAGTTCGACCTCCGCCGCGGTCAGTTCGGCCTCATCGCGAGGCGTATCGGGCACAGACGGGTCGCAGGACGGCTGCGCATCCGGGTAATGTCGCATCAATTCCACGACCGCGGCGCCGTGTTCATCGCGGCTGGCGACCAGGTCGAGCAAACCGATCGCTGCATGCAGCGCGGCTTCCAGCGCCAGGCGCGAGCCAGCCTTAGGCGGCAGCATCAGCAGCGCCGCAGCCATATTTTCCGGTGCGGGCAGACCGAGCAGAGCTTCGGCTGGTGTGCCCAGCCAGTCGGCCACGTTTGCGGCGACATGGCTGACCCGGCCGTCCGGGGCGACGACCAGCAAGGTGCCATGCGCCAGGATGGCCCCGGAAAATTGCAATGGCTCGCGCTCGCATTCGGCGAGGAAGCTTCTATCCATGAGACAGGTTCCTTGTGATCAATCCCTGCCATGCGGACGATTCAGGGTAAATTTGTTCAAAACGTAAGCACTTGATTTTTCGTCATTCCCGCGGAGGTAAGCGGGAATTCAGTGTGTTCTTCAAACTGGTGGTTGAGCCTGATCTGATTGAGGAATCTGGTTTCCCGCCTACGCGGGAATGACGAGAACAAATTTGCCCTGGCGGACGCTTCGAGCGGTCTTGACAAAGCCCGTGCCATGGTCCGCACATGCTTGCGTACGGCGAACAGTACGCGAGTCTTGCGGCCGTAATTATCCTGGATTCCAGTGCGCCAGCACAAACTGGCAAGGGATAAGTAAGCTGTCGAAACCTATTTGGCTTACCACCGGGCTCCCTCGCCCTGCCCTCTCCCGAAGGGAGAGGGTTCCACCCCCTTCCCCC
>CAISDD010000133.1 GCA_903883985.1 uncultured Pseudomonadota bacterium
AGTCTTAATCGACCCTGCAATAGGGCCGGGATGGAACGGAAGGATTTCTTGTCCTTCTCCGTGGGTGTCGTCTTAATCGACCCTGCAATAGGGCCGGGATGGAACGACGAGGGGGCAGAGGACTACGCCAGCCAGGCGTCTTAATCGACCCTGCAATAGGGCCGGGATGGAACTCTTCGAAAGAAGAGCTGGTGAGGTTTGAAGCAAGTCTTAATCGACCCTGCAATAGGGCCGGGATGGAACCTTATTGGAAGTGGAACGTAGTGGATGCAATCGTCTTAATCGACCCTGCAATAGGGCCGGGATGGAACTTTTCTAAAGTCAGTATGTCATCACCTGGAGTTCAGTCTTAATCGACCCTGCAATAGGGCCGGGATGGAACGCAATTTCGTTCAGAATGCCATCCGCAACCAGCGTCTTAATCGACCCTGCAATAGGGCCGGGATGGAACCAGTTTGGCTACTGTGAAAGAGATGAACGTTCAGTCTTAATCGACCCTGCAATAGGGCCGGGATGGAACATAGAAAGAAACGCCAAAGGGGGGCACTTGCCTCGTCTTAATCGACCCTGCAATAGGGCCGGGATGGAACGGCAATTCGTTTTATGTCGGATGCCTTTATCCAACGTCTTAATCGACCCTGCAATAGGGCCGGGATGGAACGTGCTCCTGGGGCACACGGGAGTAAAACCGGCGAGTCTTAATCGACCCTGCAATAGGGCCGGGATGGAACCACAGGCAGCGCTAGCGACGATGGAGGTGCACGAGGTCTTAATCGACCCTGCAATAGGGCCGGGATGGAACGAGAGGTCGCGCGATCACCACCCTGCCGTGAAGTCTTAATCGACCCTGCAATAGGGCCGGGATGGAACGACACCTGGGCGGACGGCAGTTCGGAGGACGAAGGTCTTAATCGACCCTGCAATAGGGCCGGGATGGAACCCAAATGTATGGAAAGCACAACCCAATATACAAATGTCTTAATCGACCCTGCAATAGGGCCGGGATGGAACGGTTTAGTATGAGCGAAAGCTCATACTCGTTCAAGTCTTAATCGACCCTGCAATAGGGCCGGGATGGAACTGTCATGTTCAAAGGATTGATGCTGGTGGTGAGGTCTTAATCGACCCTGCAATAGGGCCGGGATGGAACACGACTAGCCGTCCCATTGAAAAAGAAGCCACTGTCTTAATCGACCCTGCAATAGGGCCGGGATGGAACAGCTCATATAGCCTCGAGTGCGAAGTCGGCGAGTCTTAATCGACCCTGCAATAGGGCCGGGATGGAACGCCACACGTGAGGCAGTTCAGAAAGTCATTAAAGTCTTAATCGACCCTGCAATAGGGCCGGGATGGAACGTATCCTGCATTTGCAGAAGCTCGTAAACAATGGTCTTAATCGACCCTGCAATAGGGCCGGGATGGAACCATACACCTGCGAAGAGCGGGTGGAGTATTGTCTTAATCGACCCTGCAATAGGGCCGGGATGGAACAGCCCCTCTACGATACCGCATCTGGTGCGGGGTTTGGAAGCAAAATCGGCGCATCCAGCCTCTCGATGCTCAGTTGATCCTGCCGAAGGGGTGAAAATGCCGAACATTCTTTTAGAATCATCATTCTGCGCATGTCGTCGTTTTCCTCACACGATCCAGAAGGGTTCGAGGCGTTCCGGATGGCCGCCTGCTCCCTGGAAACGAACGCCGTCACGGCACTTTCGGCACACTGGGCGCAGCATGAGTCGGTCCCGGCCATGCAGGATGACAAGCAGTTGCTGATGCAGCCAGACGAGTTGGTCCGGACTCAGTGCACACAGATAAAGGCTCTTCTGGACCCGATCGCCATGCAGCATGGCCAACTTGGCCACCCGGCGCAAGCGCTTCGGGTCGGAGATGTCGTAGCTTAATTGCCAGTAGCGGGGCTTCATCGAAATATGCAGGCGCGGTAAGCGGCGGGGTCGCTCTGGCGGTAGGCCGTACAGAGGCTGCGCACCTGAGCGTCCATGATGCGACGCAGGTCGAGCAATTCCTGGCTGTGCGGGTGCTGGCGTTCACTGTTGAAACGGGTTTCCAGCGCGCGAATGTAGCCGCGGGCCGCTTCGGGGCGCAAGGTACAGACACCCTCTCGGGAGACGAAGTCCTGGGGAACGAGGCCGCCATTAAGACAGGTGTTGAGCACCTCGGCATCGACCACCATAGGACGAAATTCTTCCATCAGGTCGGATGCCAATGCCATGTGGCCGGATTTCAACCGGTGCAGGTGGCCCAACCAGGGATTGAGGCCGCGCGCCTGGACCAGGCCGGCGATGGACTGTCGCAACAGGCTATAGCCCAGGTCGAGCAGCGCATTGATGGGGTCGGCCCCGCCGCGTGGTTCGCGATTGCCGAAAGTCCAGCGCGGTGCCAGCCAAATGCGCCAGACGCCGAAATAGGCGGCGGCTCCGGCACCTTCCAGGCCGCGCAGCACGTCCAGGTCTGGGGCGCCGCGAGTGCGCCTTGCCAGGTTGCGCAGGAGATCAACGGCGTCGCGGATGCGGCGAGCGTCGTCTCCTTGTCGGTTGCGGGCATAGCGGCTGAGCAGCAAGGCGCTGTTCGCCAATTTTCCATGGACGATTTCCCGAGCCAGAGCCAGGTCGAGTTCGCCCGAGGCGTGGGCTGCGAACTGGGCGGCCAAAAGGAGCACCGTCTCTCCTGTTGGGGGCTCCGTGCGGCCATAGAACTTGCCAATCCGGGACAGATAGGAAACCGGAATGTCGTGGCGCATGCAGCATATCAGTGCGGCAGTGGTGACCGGGTTGCGGCCAAAGATCATGACCTGGTCGACGTTGACGGCTGGCAGGTCGAGCACGGTTTCCTCGCCTCGACGCACCAGCAGATGATGGTTTTCTGTGGCCAGAGAGACGGCCGGGTCCACCAGATAAAGAGTGCGCTGCAAGCTGGGCGGTGGCAGGGAGGCAGGGGCATCCTCGTCCAGTGGCGTGTCTTCTGGCGGGAAGGCGTCCTCAGCCGCTGCTACCGTAAGCTCCCGCTCGACCATCTCCTCGTCCGGTATGGCGATGACCTTCGGCGCCAGTTCGGGTGCCGCGGTCCCCTCGACGGATTGCTCGCTTGGGTGCCAGTCTGGCCGCTCCGACAGGGCTTCGGAGAAGGCATCGGCCACTTCGCTATTGGCCGGCCAGACGGGCGCTGGGCCGATGGTGGTGGCCGAGGACTGCACAGCCACTTTGGTATAGTTGTGCTCTGTCACGGCCCGACTCGCCGGCACAGCCAGGGAGCGAACGAAATTCCAGCCGAGGAATTGGAAGCCGGTCTCGAAATTGACCACGCGGGTCTTGAGGGGGTTGAGCCGGAGTTCCAGGTCACGTAACACCTGGGCACTGAGTTCAACTGCGGCCTCGGCGCGGACTCGGCTCTTCGCCAGGATGATGAAGTCGTCGGCATAGCGAACCAGGGCATAGCCGTGGTCCAAAATGGCTTCGTCCAGATGGTCGAGATAGAGGTTGGCCAGGAGCGGCGAGAGAGGAGAGCCCTGGGGAATGCCTAGGATAGTGGGCAAGAGTTGATCGCCTTCGCTAACCGGGGCGGCCAGCAATACGCGAACCAGTTCGATCAGTTCGTCATCGCGGGTGATGGCGTGGAGTTCTGCCAGCAGCTTGTCGTGGGGGATGCGGTCGAAGAATTTCTCGATGTCCGCCTCCACCACCCATTGGTAGCCCTGGCGTTGGAGCAGGCCGATGCGCTCTACCGCCATGCGCACCGAGCGCCCCTGGCGATAGGCATAGCTGCATTCCTCGAATTCGGCTTCCAGCAGCGGGGTGAGGGTGAGAGCCACGGCTGTCAGTAATACCCGGTCACGTACCGTAGGCACGGCTAATGGCCGAGGTGCCTTGCCCGGCCGGGGCAACCAGAGGCGTTTCAAAGGCAGGGGTCGATAACGGCCACCCAGGACTTCGAGCCGCAGGACGGGAAGATCCGCCTCCAGCCTCTGGCCATAGGTTTCGACATCGATGCCGTCCACGCCGGGCTGGCCGTTGTTGTCGTGCACGCGCGCGTAGGCGGCTCGCAAGCGCGGCAGAGTCAGGGACTGGCGTAATAGAGCGGCCATCAGACGATCCAGGAATCCGCCACCGCCGGTTCGGCGGAAGTGCCCAGGTGGCGGGTGGCGATCCGGTCCTGCTCGCACCAGGGAGCGTACTGCACGGTATCGACCGCGTGGTCGATGAGCCGGGCGATGCGCCGCTGCAGTTTGTAGAGTTCATTCGCGTCCAGTTCGCACAGGAACAGGCTGTAATGCACGCGCTCCCCAACCGCAGAAATGGCGCGCTCGACCCGCCGCAGGCGGCGCGGGTCGGCGATGTCGTAGGCAATGAGGGTGTGGGGCATGCTCAGGCAGCGTTCACGTCGAGGTGAGGGTAGTCGAGGACGGTTACGCCGGCGAGCTTGCGAAAGTCCCGGCCGTTACAGGTCAGCACCGGAAACCCATGGCTCACAGCGCAGGCCGCGATCAGCACATCGTGCGCGCCGACGGTTTCATGTCGTGGCAGGTCGGCCAGCAGTTGCGCATGTACCCTGGCCGTTTCCAGGTCGAATGGCAGCGCCGGTATTGAGGCCAGAATGGCTTCGACAAAGGCGGTGCGCCGGGCGCGCTGCGCCTGTGTTTGCGCACGCTGCACACCTACCAGCAATTCGGAGGCAGTTACGGCGCTGATGAAGGCTTCGCCATAGTCCTGCCAGGCCGAGAAATCCACCACCCGTCGGCCGCGTTCGGCCAGGATGAGGACATCCGTGTCGATCATGAGGCCCATGCATCGGGCTCGGGCAAGAGAGCGTCCGTGGCGGCATGGATGTCCGCGAGCATGGCATCGGCTTCCGCGTCGTCCAGAGCCGGCAGGCTGGCAAAAAACCCGCTCAGTTGCGCGATCGGATAGCCGCTCACGCGTGCCGCCGGAGCAAGCCGAGCAATGACATCGTTACCCCGCTGTATATCGAAACTGGTGTGCTGATAGCGCACCTGGTTGAGGTATTCGGACAGATTACGGGCCAGGCTGGTCGCGGTCAGGATGGGCATAAAACACCTCGATTAAATGATTATCTGATTATATGACTTTCAGTGAGGCGTGATCAGTGATGCCATACCTTCTTCGCTGCGAAGTGTGGTGGCGCTGTCACTGAGAAAGCCAGGGGTGGCACGCCTGATTATTCCGCCAGATGTTGCAGCAGCCCTAGTTCCAAGGGAATGTCTGCCAGGGCGGCTTGGTCCAGCACGGTGCCTTCCGGCAGGCGCGTGAGCATGCGCAGCACCAATGCCCGGTCACCCGGTTGCATGGTGATTGCAACCCGATTGACCGGCACTTCGGTTTCCAGGAGCAAGGAAAGCACCTGCGCCGCGCCAGCGTGGCCGATAGCGGAGGTGTAGCCGCCGGCAATGATTTCACGAGCTCGCGCTTGAGTGAGTGGGCCTTCGAAACGCCAATCGCCGTAGGCGGTGAGGATGGGGGAATTAAGGAGGTAGAGCATGGTTAGACTCCTGAGGCTTGGGGTTCGAAGCAGGCCGGGCGGATTCTATTGCCCATCGTCATAGCCGCTGCCGGTGACATTGAACGAGCGGACTCGTTTTTTGCCTTGGGTTTCGACGTACTGGAATTCGATATCGGGGTATTCCATGGTCACTATGGCGGCGGCAATGCTGACCACCTTGGTACCTCCGGTCACATCGATCATGACCTGACTCTTGCCCTTGCCTGCCCGCTGGATGATGGACCTGTATAGGCCAAGCAGGCCGTCGATGTCTTCGAAACCGACCTCCTCTCGCTGGAACTCCGTTGCCTTGATACTGGGGAAACACAGGCAAAGCAAATCCCGACATTCGATAAATTTGGCCGCCGTACCCTGATCACCCGGCGAACCGACCAGATAGACCTGGCGCAACTGTCCGCCTTCGGCGTGCTTGCGCATCGCCCGCAGCAACTGCTCCCAGGAGAACCGCTCGCGCTCGCCGGCAAGGCGGGTCAGCACATCATCCAGCGTTCCGTCAAGGCTTAACGACTTGCCATTGTTGAAGATCAGCTTGTTGGCCAGATCAACACGCCATGTGACCCCAAGATTGGAAACCGTCATCACCAGAATGGCATGAGGATCGACACCATCTGGCTCACCGATGCGTTGTATCTGGATGGGCAGGAAAGTGCGGCGACGCTGGTAGAGCGCCCAGGTCAACCCAATGGCCAACACCGTCATGCCCAGCAACAAGACGGCAGTGGATATGGTCTGCTCTCCGAGCTTCAATCCCCTGACCAACCAGGGGAACAATTCGTTTCCCTCGATGCCGTCCGAGATCCAGCTTTGCAACAACAGCAGCGGCGTCGCCAAAGTGATGTTGATAATGGCCGAACGGGCATCTTTTGTGTGCTTGCTCTGTATCTGTGCCACGGATTTCTCCTTTGATTGATGCGGCAACTATCGGGTTGACTATCTAGACAGCGTCCGTAACGGGACGTAGATCGATCAGCGTCAGCATGTTCCCTTCGGTCTTCACCCGAACTTCGACGACCAGTTTTCCATCCTTGATCTTCTTGCCGTTCCTCTGGTCTTCCGGCAGTTTGTCCAGGAGGTTCTGCGCGGTGATACCTCCCAGGGGGGGCGTGGTCCGCTTGTCTTCGAGAACCGCCTTGATATTGCCAGTGCTGGGATCGCGGTGCAGCTTGGCCTTGGCAAAGTTCTGCTGCGCACTCTGGGCCCTGATCTTGTCCAACAAGGGTTTCAGCAAATCCCCTGCCGGGGCGAAATAGCCATAGCCCGCGCGAGTCTTGGCGCCAACGCCCTGATCGGATAGCGCTTGCTGCAGCAGTTCCTGCGCTGCATCGAGCCAGTGCGTGGGGGCTTCCAGGGTGAACAGGAAAGCACCGTGCACTCCGACCATGGCGTTGGGCATAGGGCTGTCGAGGTCGGTGGCGGGCACCTCGCCTTCGCTGCCGTAGTAGCCGCTGTGGTGTGGGGTGACAACTTCGCCGACGAAAGGTCTGTTCTTACCGCTGCCGGGTATCCACCAGGCGTCGTGGAAGGCGACTAGGCCGGACAGGCCCGCTGGATCGCCTTCATCGGCATCGGTGCCGAAGATTTCGCGCACGGCGGGATGGTCGGGTCCCAAAGCCTGTTCGGCATGGGCGCGCACCACGCCCTTGATGCTGGAGCCAGGCAGGTAGGGCGTGCCCCAGGTCTGGCTGACGGCGCAGCCGGTTTCCAGCGCACCACCCCCGGCCAGGCCGATGAGCAGCCGGCCTTCGATCTTCATGGTGGCATGGCGGAAACGGGTGGTGTCAGCGGTGGCCTTGAGCCAGCGATGGAGGGCGCGGTCGTAGATCGGGGCGGTTGTCATGGCGTAGATGCGGGCGAGATGTTCGGTCTTGCCGCCCGCACCTTCGTTCTGGCTGTCGGTCTGAACGAAGTCGCTCCAACCACGTTGCAGCATCAGGCCGGGGTGGGCGCTGTTCGCGGTTCTCAATGCTTCGCGCAAGGCAGTTCTGACGAGTGGGGTCATGCTGCGTTCTCCTCGGTTGTCACCTCCCCGGTGGCGTCGACATTCAGGACACCTTGCACGTAGCGTTTCATCCAGCCGCTCGCTTCGAGGGCGCGGCGGGTGAGGTGCATGGTTTTCCCTGTGTCGGCGGCGATAACAGTGGCGTGCAGGGCATCCCGGTTATCACAGCCCGACTCGTCTGTTTCGCGCAGGACATGGGCCAGGTCGTCCAATAGGGCACGGTGTTCAGCTTTGTTCTTGGCCAGCAGGAAACCGGTGGCCTGGGCGAGCCCGTTCTGCAGGATCAGCACGGGCAGCTTGTGGGCCAGGGCGCCATAGGTTTTTTTCTCCGGGAAGCCCTGGCGGCGTGCGGCGACGCAATCGTAGGCCGCCTTGGCGACTCGGTGACTGCGGGGCTTGGCCGTCTCGGCTGTTTGTTCGGTCTGGGGAGCAACAGTCTGAACTGTGCTTGCAGGGGGTGCTTCCCGCTGTGTCGGGAGCTGCATCTTTCCCTGAGATTTGTTCTGCTTGTCGTATCTCATTTCGAGTCTCCGTTGAGGAAGCGGGTGAGCCCACGACCGACTCCGGCCTTGCCGCCGATCTGGAGGATCAGACTGGCGGGGATTTTGTTTGTCAGTTCGGCGGCCTTGGCCGTATCGCCCTTCAACCGGGAGTCGGACAAGGCGTATACGCCCCAAAGGACCGTTTCTGCAGGCAGGTTCTCCTCGTACCACAGGGCGCCTTTCTTGACGGTGCCGGTCTTTTCGTCAATGGCGATGCGGGCGCGGATTTCGGTGGCGGTTTCGGCGAGGAAAGCGAATACCGAATCCGGGAGAACCAGAAAGCGCTGGCACAGATCGTCCTGCGCCTCCTTGTCGTCCGGGTGGATGGTCTTGGCTATGGCCTGAGCCCAGGCGCTGACGTCGGCACTCTCCTTGGCATCCAGGTCCAGGTCTTCGAGGATGATCTTGTCACCGACCTTGTTCAGGTTGTCGCAGGCGTGCAGGGCCTGGGTGGCCGCGGGGGTGGGAATGGCGGGCGCCTTGCTCACGTCCCTGGCGTAGCGCCGAAGAACGAACGGGCAGGTGGCGTAGGCGACGATACCGGCCAGGGCGCGGATAGGCAGCAACAGGAGGTGTGCGTCGCCCACGGCCAAGGCGCCGGCATAGCTGTCGTCGTTGCCGCTGATCTTGCGTGGACCAAACAAAGACTTTTCCAGATTCTCTGCCGCGTCGCCTGTCTCGCTAGCGAAGTTATCGCGCAGCACGCCGCGCAGCGACGAGCCAGGAACGAGGGGCAGGTTGGAGGCGCGATCGCGGGCGATGGGCAGGTCGATAACGCCGATCGATTGACCGGTTCCGCAATGCAGGGCGGAGAGAGCGTGCAGGTGATAGAGCTTGGGGGTCATGTCGATTTTCCTGTTGAGATGGATCAGGTTTTGGCGGAAGCAGGGTTCCAGGGCTGCGGCAGGGCAAGTCCGAAGCCGTCCAGACGGTCTTGTGGGGCATCACTGAGCGGCATCAGCCAAAGCTTGGCCAGAGACTCGTCGTCGATGTCGTCGATCACGAACCAGTACACCGCGCCGGCCGAAACCAACTTACGTCCGGCGCGAGGCTGCTTTTTCACCAAATCCCAGCCAGAATGGGGCTGCCAACGCTCCAGGGCGGCAGCGCGTAGCGTCAAGCCCCTGATTTCTGGCGGCAGCCAGCCTTGGGCAAACAGCGCAGGAGTTAACAAGGTTAGGCTCAGTCCAGCGGCTTTGCGAATGTCGGCCACTAGCGTGGGTGGCAGGCTCGGCCACAACGGCGTGTCGAGGACGCGGATGGCCGATAGCCGCCGTTCACCGCCCAGCGTGATGACACCAGGGTGGATGTCACCAGCAAGCTGGCCGACCACACCGATGGCCACTTCCGGGAATGCCTTGTTTTTGGATGTGGCTTGCCAGAATCCCATTCCTGCGGTCTGAAACAATTTTCCGGCTTCCGATGCCTGACTCTCTCGTTGAATGCCGACATGGGTGCGAATGTCATCGGCAATCGGCGACCAGCCATGGGTCTCGATCTGATCAATAGAGGGCTCGACATGACCGGCACGCCAAGCCAACAGGTCGTCCAGCGCCCACCAGCGCGGGCCAGGTGCGGGTTTGCTCTTAACCAGCTCGGTGAGTTGTACCGGCAGCAGTCCTGCATCCGGCAGGTCGCACCCTTCGCCCTCGCTCAAGGCCATCGGCGCAACACGGCACAGGCGCTTCGGCGCTTTGCCATCCGTCCAGAAATACAAGGCATCTGCCGGCTTGGGCACCAGCAGCCCGGCAGGCTGCCCATTCGCATCCAGCTTGACTGGCAAGGGCCCAGCTACCGCAATATTAGCCAGTTCGAGACCATAGGCTTTGCCGCTGCTATCTGCATGAGCCGTGCGCAGGGCACCCGCCAGGGTTGAGGGCGGTGGAAAGCGCGCCGCATCGGCTCCGGCCTGTTCGTCGAAAGGCCGACCGGAACGGATGACCAGGGGGGCTTTGGGTTCGATGAGATAAGTTTTCATGATGTCGTCCTTCATCCCAGCACTCCAAGGTCGGTTTGTGTCCGCGCCGACAGCCAGCGGGCGATGATGAGTTCGTCGGCGAGTTGTGAGAGTCCCACCTGTTCGGCGCGCTGGGTGACCAGGGCCTTCATCTCCTTTCGCAATTCGCCCTCGCCGCCCCGTTGGCGGGCGCGGTCGAGTGTGCGGGCCAGTTCGGCGGCATGGATGCTGGGCGGCTTCGTTCCCCCCTCCTTTGCCCAGTCAAGCCGCAGGGCAATGGCGCGCAGGTCGTAGCCGAGGCGGGAGGGACACATGTTGGTCCGATACGCCGAAACGAAGTCCTGCAAGGTCTGGATGCCAACAGGGTCGTCCCAGCGGCAACGCCAAGGCATCTCTGCGCCGGAACGGACACCGAGCTGAATGGCCAGCGCATTGCGCGGCCTCACTGCGCCATCCCCTTTGGCCAGTTTTTCCGCTGCGTCGGCACGCGCGCGCAATTTGCCAAGCGGCTCAACCACATGGCCAATACCCAAGCCGACCGAGAAGGTGGGTCGATTTGTTTCAGGCACGCCCAACTCCGCCGCCACCTCGTTCAACGCCGCCTTGAAGGTTTCCGCCAGTTTCTGAGCGCAGGCTACTGCGTTTTCCAGCGGCAACAGCGCCAGCACGTCGTCGCCCCCAGCATAGATGGCATGGCCGCGATAGACGCGCACAATGCCACGCACCGATTTGGCGAAGCCGTGCAAAGCCTTGGAAATTGCGCGCGACTGATTTGCGTTTGTTGCCTTGTCCAGCAGTTCGCCCATGCGATCGCCGTCAGCCTTGAGAATGACAGCGTAGGGGACTGGCTCGTCTAGGCCGGTCAGCGCCGTACGCAAGCCTTTCAGTTTCTCGCGATCTGTAGCGTCGATGTCCTTGGCAGCCAAGGCGTTATCGAGCCGGAAACCGAAAACCAGTTGAGCGTCGTAAGGCAGGTTGGCGTAAATCCCTGCGTTGCCTTTAGCGCCGGTCGCCAGTCCGGATTCAACCAGCGGCGCATAGGCGACCTTAATGCGGTCGCGCTGTTCCGGTTCCAGTGTTTCGATCCACGGGTCGGCCGCGATGCGGGAATAGGCGGTGAACTGGTCGATGTTGCCTGCCATGCGCTTGGCGATACCCAGCGCATCAAGTTCCTCACCCCCGTTCATGCCCAGTTTGCGTAACGCGGATTTGTGCTGGCCCTGTTCGCGGTCTTTGCGAGAGAGATGGATCACCGACTCTCGCGCACCATCGAGCGAGGATTTGGGAATGCCAAACCCCAACCCATTCGGTTCGATTGCAGCAGGCACGAAATTTCGCGTGGCCTTGCGAGCAGCCAACAGCCCGCCCAGTCGATTGGCGGCAACCGCATAGCCGCCTTCATCAATTTCTTCCCAGGCGGCGAAAGATTCGAGAATGTCATTCATCTGGGCCTGCCAGATGTTTTCATGAAACGGCAGGCTACCCAATTTGTTTTTGGCCTGATTGCACAATACGGCGAGGCGGTCAGCCGCTGCCTGCTTTGCGCCGTCGAGCAAGCTGCGCACTGCGGCGCCATTCTCGGCATCTACCTCAGCGCGCAAAATGTTGGCGATATTGGCATCGTCGTCTTTGGGTTTATCCGATGGAGCAAGTTCTTCATCGGGCATATCCGGACAAGGAAAGATCAGCTTCGCCTTTCCTTTATGCAAGGACCGCGCAGCGGCCTTGGAAGCTTCCGCCAGCAGCCACGAGCCGCACCACAGGTCGCGCGTGCGCCGCGCCGCCTCGATCAGGCTTTGCACTGGTCCTAGGGAGAGGGTGACGAGATAGGTGTTCATGTCAGTTTCCCTCTGCGAAGAATTTCATGAATGCCGTAAGAGGGTCGTCGCCTCGCAACGTGCCATTCGCATCGACCATTGGGCCAGGGTGAAGCCACTCGTCTTGGGTATTTTTCGGACAAATGTACTTTCCGATCTCGTTGTTCCGGCACCAAGCAGAGTGCCATGAATGTGGCGTTTTCCCGGGCAAATTCTTGTAGCGGAGTTCCTGCCTCAGAGCGGCTATCCAAGTTGGCAACAAAAGAGCCGTCGCATGCCATTGGCCGTCGATGAAACCGGGACGGAGAATCAATGGGCTCGCCATTCTTTCGCCTACCTTTGGCAATAGTTCTGTCCATGCTTTATTAGGCTCGGATTGCTTGTGAAAATCGAAAATAATGGGCAAACCAAAAGCTGCTCGTGGAAAGGCGTTCTTCGATTCGTGCTTGGGAATGTGCTGCCCGTTATCATTCATCCCGGTATCACGGCGAAGTTGGTCGGGTTCAGGCCAATAACTTCGCCCAGGTCGATTTCCCTGACCAGAACTTCGAGCGAATCCGGGTCCCTGCCGAAATTTTTGTAATTTTTCAGCGGACTGCTTCCAAGCATTCAGAGCGAAAGTTGTAGGTTGCAGACTTGCGATCTTGCAGTTGGCTTTAGAAATAATTGTATCGGGGACCGAATCTATAGATAACGCCTCGACCATAACGGCACCAAAACCCCGCCTTGTTCTGGCGCCAACACCACCAAAATTGGCCCACCAACGCAAGGCGGCATTGACTTGGTCTGCCAATTCGTCAGCGCATCTAACCCCAATGGAAAACTCGTAGCCCTCTTTCAACCACATCTTGGCTCCATTGTTTGCAGCCGCACCATAGGCATATTTGATCGTATTGCCATATTCATGTTGATCCGACTGGACGAGCTGGTTATCCGTAACGCCAGAGCAAATGACCCTGATATTTACTTTGCTCGCCATCGGCCCTTCCTTGCCGATTCCGCCCCAGATTTCCTTCTCACACCGAAACATCTCTGTCGACGATGCGAAAGGTCCGCAGGCAATCCGCCACCAGAAGCGCAACTGGCCGCGTATTGAGCTGGCGCGGATGGGCATCTGTCGATCCACTTCACCAGTCTTGACACCGCCACCGTACATGGGTGTGACCAGTTCGCAGGAATAGGTTTTCCAGTCGTCCGATTTACCGACTTGCTGGCGCAGTGTTTCCAACAGACCCTCCGGTGGGGCTGTGCCTTTTCTCATTGCTCATTCTCCTCGTGAGGTTAAAGATTTACTTTTATGGGTGGGTTCACCGACTCAGCAAGGCATAGCTGCCGCATCCCATGGTGGTCTTCTGTCCCACGCCCAGCCACTGGCCCCAATGGAGCAGAGCGTGTTCGTGTTCGATGCCAGTGGATGGATAGATCAGGTCGCCGACGATGCCGGGGATGGGCAGGGTGCGACGGCCGGCCGGGGCTTCGCCCGACGCGCTGCGTGGGGTGGCGGTGTATTCCCATTCGATCTGCTGCGCTGGAGTGGCGGCCGGCGTCAGGGGTTCGATCTGGTGGGCGGCATCTGGCGCGGTCCAGTTTGGCGGCAGCCCCAGTGCGTCGGCCAATTCCGGTTCCAGGATGCGCATGCGGTCGGCAATGGAATCCAGTACCGAGCCCAGGCTGGGCCAGGGCAGGCCCGTGGCCAGGCGTTCCCGCTCGCGCTGCGCCTTGCGCGAGGCCAGGAGCAAGGGGGAGCGGAAGGAGAGGCGATGAAGGTGGCCAGAACCCTGGCGCTCCAGCGGCGAGATGTCGCAGTGGACCGATGGCCGCATCAGCGGAGAGTCGAGTAACCGGCCCTCTTCCAGCAAGGCGGCGGTCTCACTGCCCGGGTGGGCGCACCAGGCTTGCTCGATCTGGATCTGCCGTGCGTTGAGGCCGCAGGCTTGTTGCGCCAGGAGTGCGCCCAGAATTTCCCGTGAGGCTGTGGCCGCCTGGCCATAGAGGATGACGGCGAAGCGCAGCCGGTCGCCGCTGGGCGCGCCGATGGGCGGCGGCAGGATCATGAAGTGAGCGGGCAGGTCCGGGCCGTTCGGGCGCAGGATGGGGAGTAGTTGGGGCGCATGGTTCTTGACCCCCCCTTCGACGAAACCATGGAGGACTCCGCCGAGATGAACCGGCAGAGGGTTGCGGCCCGGACCGACATGAAGGTCCAGGGTCAGCATCAGCACGCGGGGTTTGCCTTTACATAAGCCAGCAACCACTGCCAGCGCGCCTGCGCATTGCGCGCATCGTCCAGTGCGTTGTGCAAGCCGCGATCTTGTAAGGGAAAAGCCGGGGCGCCGAGTTGGAGCCGCCATTGTTCGATGTCCATCGCCAGATAGGGCCACCCTTCAGGCCAATCGGTGAGTGTGCCGAACAACTGGCGCAGCACGATCCAGTCATATTCCCCACAATCCGCCCAGAACTCGGGCGTACCACCCTGTCGGAAGAAGGTGTCCAGCTCCTGCCGGATGAGTCGGCGGGACTTCATTTGTACGTCGCCCAACTGCTGGATTACGTTCTGTTTGAGCCAGTCCGTGGCGTGGTTTGAGTCATATTCCGCGGACACAGCGTAATACTCGCGCCCATCTTCCGCCACGATCCCGATGCTGATCAGTTCGACGGTGTGACCGTCGTCGTGGAACTCGGTGTCGAACCAGTATCGCAAGGTGGTCTCCTGCTAGCTTTGCTGCCAATGTTGATGGACACGTTCCACAAGGCGATCCCAGTGCAGTTCCTCCAGTCCGATCAGCGAAACTTCGAGGATGCTGGCGCGGGCCAGCAACTCCGGGTAACGGTGCTGGTTGCGGCGCATCTCGTCGTAAAAATCTGCGGTCACCACAAGCAAGGCTCTGCCCTCGTCATTGGCGAAATGGATGTTCCAGTAGTCGGTTTCGGTGAGAAAACCGCGCAGCGTGGTGTTCTTGCCCTGGGATTTCTGCGGTTGGATCGTTTTGCAGGAGGTGAAGGAAAGAAGCTCCCCACGTCGTGCGATGACGTCGATCTCATTCTTTCCAGTTACATCGTTGACCCGCCATTCCACTTCCTGACCAAAACTGGCTTCGTCAACACCAGCGGCTTCGTGGGCACAGAAAGCGAGTTCCTCCAGCCAGCCACCCGACAGATAGGCACGGCTATCCCCCAGGTTGGTCGGCCTCCATGTGCGATACTTACCGGGGACGATCCAGTTCAGGTCGTGCAAGCGCTTGAGTACCCTTTTGGCCGATTGCGTTTCGGCCTCGCCGAGCGTATGAGCGTGTTCCGGATGAAAAAGGTGATTGCGTAGCGGGTCGAAGGCGACGAAATGCTCTGCCAGGAATTTGGAGAGTTCAATGCGGTCATTTGCCTGTACGGCATTCCCTGATATCCCTGCCCGCTTCGTCTGGCGACGAGAGAGTAAATTATCGATGTTGTTGTTCATGTATGGAGTCTCCAATGAATGGGGTAGTGATTTCAATGGTGAAAGGAACTTATTTGTGGCGCATTGAACCTGCCCAGCCAACTGGCGGGCAGGCACTTAGTGGAACAAGGCGTCATGGAAGACCATGTTTACCACCCAGGATGGGGGTGGGACCGCGATGGGGTTCCACGTTCTTGACCTGGGTCAACGATTTTCGAATCAATCGGGATATCTCTCTGGCGATAGCAGGGTCTCTGGCCCTGAAATCAGTCTGGTGTCCGCTCGATGCTTCAATGAGAAAAGTGATGCCGGACTTAGGGCGATACACCCAGCTACATTAGGCAAAAGCAGCTAGGAGTAATCCTTATATCGAAAGTAGTAGAGAAATCTTGACAACATAAAATATATGCAGAAACTATTTTCCTGTGGTATAGCGTGGGTGATTGCCTGAG
>CAISDD010000134.1 GCA_903883985.1 uncultured Pseudomonadota bacterium
AACTTGCCTTCATTCAGCTGCCGGCGCAGGCCCTCATCCCCGGCCCTTCCCCCGGAGGGGGAAGGGGGTGGAACCCTCTTCGGGAGAGGGCAGGGTGAGGGAGCCCGGTGGTAAGCCAAATTGGTTTCGACAGCTTACTTAAGTGGGCCTTTATGCCAAAGCGGTGACTAACGGTTAAGCCTAAACAGACTTGGGAGGCGGAAATCAGCACGCGGCCTGGAACGGTGAATCGATCCTATGATCGTTCAGGCATGTTGCGACCCAGGCCTCACTTGTACGGGGAAGGTCTCAGAGGCGGTGGCGTTCGCAATATAGATAACGCGCAGTAGTCCCGTAGGGCGGAATGCAGTTTATTCCGCCCCACTCTGGCTTCGTGGGCCGACTCTGGTGGCGAACGTTGCGGCGCCGCAGTCAGAAAGATGGTTTTACGGCGAAGCGGCTTGCCCATCTGCTGATCGACAAGCTTCCACCAGCACGCTTCCTTCACCCCTGGCCGAAGGTACGCTTTGCCGCCACTCATCCAAGGCATTCCGCAAGTACGGATTTGTGCGGGGGTGCCCGGTAATGGGCATCCCTACCGCGATTGAACACAGGTACCGCTGCCTCCGTTGGCATGCACCACTCGGGTGAACCCCTTGTGGAACTGCCAACGGCGGAATATGGATACTAGATTCATGGGGCATCTCGCCTTTGAGAACCATAACATCCTAGCCTTTCCCCTGTGGCAGGGGGGCTAGCAGAGCACGGATATCGGCCTCGCCAAACTTGGACAGCGCTCCGGCATCCTCGGAGAGCACCCCGGCTGCAAGCTCGGCCTTCTTGTCCTGAAGAGCGAGGATTTTCTCCTCGATGCTGCCGGACACGACCAGCTTGTAGACAAAGACTTTCTTTTTCTGGCCGATGCGATGGGCGCGGTCCGTGGCCTGGTTTTCCGCCGCGGGGTTCCACCATGGGTCATAGTGGATCACGGTATCCGCAGCGGTCAGATTCAGGCCGACGCCACCAGCCTTGAGGCTGATCAGGAAGATCGGCACGCCTTCTTCCTGGAAGTGGGCGATCACGCCTTCGCGATCCTGGGTTTCTCCGGTTAGCTTGACGTAGCCTAACTTGCGAGTAGTCAATTCCGCCTCGATCAGGGCCAGCATGCTGGTGAACTGTGAAAACACCAGGACGCGGCGGCCCTCGTCCACCAATTCCGGCAACATGTCCATGAGCAGGTCAAGTTTGGCCCGTTCCTTTACCCTCGCGGCGCCTGCAAGCTTGACCAGGCGCGGATCGCAGCAAACCTGGCGCAATTTCAGCAAGGCGTCGAGGATGACGATCTGGCTGCGAGCGAAACCCTTGTCGGCGATGGCCTCACGCACCTTTTCGTCCATAGCGCTGCGCACGGCTTCATAAAGGTCGCGCTGCCCACCCTCCAGTTCCACCGTGCGCACAATCAGGGTCTTGGCCGGCAACTCCTTTGCCACGTCTTCCTTGCGTCGGCGCAGGATGAACGGCCTCACGCGCGCGGCGAGCAGGTCGCGGCGCAGGCTGTCGCCGTGTTTTTCGATGGGCGTACGCCAAGTTTTCGTGAACGTTCGGGCATCGTCGAGAAAACCCGGAAGCAGAAAGTCGAATTGCGCCCAGAGTTCGCCCAGGTGGTTTTCCAGCGGCGTACCGGTGAGGCAGAGACGGTGGCGGGTGACAAGCCGCCGCACCACTTGCGCGGACTTGCTGGCGACGTTCTTCACCGTCTGCGCCTCGTCCAGGATCAGCAGGTGATAGTGCACCAGGGAGAGCTGGTCGGCATCACGCCAGAGCAGGGGGTAGGTCGTGAGCACGATGTCGTGCTCGGGTATGGCTGCAAAGCGTTCCGCGCGCTCTTTGCCATGCAGCGAGAGCACCTTGAGCGAAGGGGCGAAACGCTGCACTTCGCGCCGCCAGTTGAAGATCAGGGAGGTTGGCAGCACCACCAGACAGGGTCGATCCAGGCGTCCAGCCTCTTTTTCCAGGAGCAGATGAGCCAGAGTCTGTGCGGTCTTCCCCAAGCCCATGTCGTCGGCCAGGATGCCAGCCAAGCCGTGTTCGCGCAGGTATTGCAGCCAGGCCAGGCCTTCGAGCTGATAGGTGCGCAGGGTGAGTGCCAGGCCGGCGGGAGGGACCGCCGGCCGGATGCCGCCACTGTGCTGTAGATCCCGAGCGAGTTGTGTGACCGCGTGGGCACCCTTGAACTGCCAGCGCTGCATCTCGACCAGTCTTGCCAGGCGCGGCGCATCCAGGCGCGAGATGCGCAGAGGACCCTGCCCCGGCGGCCCGTCGAACAGGTCGATCAGCGTCAACGCCAGTGGTTTGATGCGCCCGGCAGAAACGCGTAGCCGCACCCCTTTGGGCCCGATCAGGATGACCGGCGCCTGATCGGGCATTTGTTTCAGTTGCGCGGCGTCAAGCCAGCGTGGGTCGCTGCGGAACAGTTCATAGAGTAGGGGCGCCAGGGCCAGGCGCTGGCCGTCGACGACAATGCCCATGTCCAGATTGAACCAGCCGCCGGCGTCTTCGGCGATTTCGGCTTCCCAGTCGTCCACCTCCAGCACCAGATGGCGGAAGTCGCTGGGAAGATCCACCTGCCAGCCGGCGGTGCGCAGAGCGGGTAGTTGTTCGGCCATGAACTGCGGCCAGTGCGCAGGGCTTTCCAGCCCCCAAAGCCGCGGTGGTCGCGGTCGCACGGCGAACAGGGTATGTGCGGGTACCGGTTCCACGCTTGCATCCGTCAACGTGCGCAGCAAGGCGGCCTCCCGCTCCGGGCGCCGCCGCACCTGAACGGTTTCACCCTCGCCCGTGGCGAACAAATCTCCGTCGCTACCGGCATCAACCAGTACATCGCCGTAGTCGAACACGGGGTGGAGAAAATCGAAGCGGCGCTCGGCATAGGTATAACGGCGAAAGCGGCCGACGTCGTAGACCTCTAGTGTGCCGATCTTGAGTTGCGGCAGTGGCTCGACATCGATCAGGCGAGCGCTGTTTGCGACCGATGCGGTCGCAGGCAACGCCTGCTCATCATCGTCGTCTCTTGATGCCGGTCGGGAGGGGCGTGTACTTACCGGTACCGCCAGGCGCTTGTCCCGAAGCAGGGCGAGCATGACGGCGGCGGCGTGCTCGCACATCCAGCCGTCGCCACAACTGCATCCGGAAATCGCGCGCGGCTTACCGTTTTTGGCAAGATCCAGGCTGATGACCACGCGGTAGGCCTGGCGCTCCCGCCCTTTGACATACGCGGCGATGCGCGGTGGCCGCACCTCGACCTGACTAACCGCGTTTCGCAGCGATTGCGCCATGTCCAGTTTCTCCGCGCCGTACCAGCGCAGGACATCAGTATCAGTAAATTCGGGAAGTTTCGACATTCAACTAGTGGATCGCTACCGGCAGGCATTCATGGGCGCGTATTGCGGTGATTGGGCGAACTCCTATCTGGCCTTGCCGGCGTCTCCTGGAGCTGCAAAGGGTACCGAGGGGAATACCAGGCGCGGCAGGTAGAACCAGGGCGCATAGCCCCAGGGGGGGGGGCTAAAGCTGACCGGAGGCGTGCTCGCTACCGGTTGGGTGGCCGGTGCGGGAATCGCCACAGGAAGCGCAGACGCTTGCAGAAAGGGCAATTCAGGCGTGGTATAGGGAACGGGCGGCGAAGGCTCCATCTTTTCCTTGAGGGAGCGTTTAATGTCCTGCTCCAGTTGTTTCAGGAAATTGTCAAGATAGAAATTGCTTTCCTTCTTTAGCCGCTGTTGCAGAACTTGCAGTTTAAACGCCAGGTCCGCGGGCAGCGCGATTTCCTCGTCATTGAACCCGGCCATGACCGAATCCCGCATGTATCCGATCAGCAACCGGGTTTCCTCTTCGGTTAACGCGTTCTTGAAGGAATGTCCCAGTTCCGCAAGCGAAGGAGAGTGCCCCTGGTCGGAGGCGCTCGCGGGTCCGGTAAGTCCCAGCAGCAGCGCAATGAAAGGAATAGGCAAGTTCATGTTGGATTACTCGTAATACTGGACTGAACAAAAGGCAGGATGCCACTTCCCATAGATGTTGTCAGAGGATAACCCGATGATCATGCGGGAAGCCATGAAGTCCGCACCCTGAGCGAATTCAGCGACCCGGTTGACGCGCAGCCGCTCAGCCTGGTCCATCATTTTTGCGCGGGGGCTCCGGGCGGCTTCTCAGGCACCGTTTTGCCCAGAGGAAATAGCCGGACAGGCCGTAAGCGATCAGGAGCAGTAACAGCATGATGGGGGGGTCGATGGCGACCAGCGAAATCGACAGCGCGATCAGGACGATGACCATGAATGGTACGCTGCGCTTGAGATTGATGTCCTTGCCACTGTAGAAGCGAAGGTTGGTCACCATGCTCACTCCGGCGAACAGGGTCAGTGCCCAGGCCAGCCAGTGGATATCCTTGCCGGTCACGTGGTTATCCACCATGACCCAGACCAGGGCGGCTACCAGGGTCGCAGCCGCCGGACTGGGCAGGCCTTGAAACCAGCGCTTGTCCTGGACTCCGTGCAGGGTATTGAAGCGTGCCAGGCGCAGCGCGGCACCGGCGCAATAGACGAAGGCGGCTACCCAGCCTAACTTGCCCATGCCTTTCAAGGCGAAGCTGTACATGACCAGGGCGGGTGCTACGCCGAAGGAAACCATGTCGGACAGGGAGTCGTATTCCGCGCCGAAGGCGCTCTGGGTGTTGGTCAGGCGCGCCACTCGGCCATCCAGTCCATCCAGGATCATGGCCACAAAGATGGCGACGGCAGCCAGCTCGAAGTTGCCATTCATTGCCTGGACGATGGAATAAAAACCGGCGAACAGTGCACCGGTGGTAAATAGGTTAGGCAGCAGATAGATGCCACGCCGGCGCGGTTTGGCAGAGTGTTCTTCGTCGGTGTTGTCCGGTTCCGCCGAGGAGCCGGCTTCTCGCTCATCCATGTTCAAAATTGTGCCAGGACATCGCTGGACGCCCTCACCTTGTCGCCAAGAGCCACCCGCGGACGGGCATCGGGAGGCAGGTAGACATCCACGCGTGAACCAAAACGGATGAAGCCGTAGCGCTCGCCGCGCTGCAAGCGGACGCCGGGCTCGACGTAACAAAGGATGCGGCGGGCGATAAGGCCGGCCACCTGGACACAGGTGACATCCTGTCCGTCCCCGGTCTGGAACCAAAGCGCATTCCTTTCATTTTCCGTGGAGGCCTTGGCGAGGTCGGCGTTCACGAATTTCCCGGGGTTGTACCAGCGGTTCTTCACGACGCCATCCACTGGCGCACGGTTGGAGTGGACATTGAACACATTCATGAACACGCTGATCTTGAGGGCGCGGCGATTGAGCCAGGGGTCATCGACTTCTTCCACTGCAACGATACGGCCATCGGCTGGCGACAACACCAGGTCGGCTCCGGACGGAGCGTGACGCGGCGGATCGCGGAAGAATTGCAACACGAAGACGGCGATGACCCAGAGCGGCAGCGCCCAAGCCCACCCTGCCAGCCAGGTGACGGCGAGGCTGGAGAGGAAGGAGATGGCCAGGAACGGCCAGCCCTCACGGGCGATGAGCGGGTGTGGCCAGGGTGCCTTGGGAGGAGGAGCGATGCCGATGCACATAGTTAGCGGGGAGAGGAGAGCGGGGAGCGGGGAGCGGATTTTCCGCTAAGCGCTGACTGCTCTGCGCAATCCATCAGTTGCGGCTCTTGTCGACCAGCTTGTTGGCCTTGATCCAGGGCATCATGTCGCGCAGCTTCTCGCCGACGATTTCGATGGGATGCTCGGCGTTCAGGCGGCGGCGGGCGGTCATCTCGGGGTAGTTGGTTTTGCCTTCGAGGATGAAGCGCTTGGCATAGTCGCCGTTCTGGATGTTTTTCAGGGCCAGTCGCATGGCTGCGCGCGACTGTTCGTTGATGATGGAGGGGCCGGTCACATATTCACCATACTCCGCATTGTTGGAGATTGAGTAGTTCATGTTGGCGATGCCGCCTTCATAGATCAGGTCGACGATCAGCTTGAGTTCGTGCAGGCACTCGAAATAGGCCATTTCCGGGGCGTAGCCGGCTTCGGTCAGGGTCTCGAAGCCCATCTTCACCAGTTCCACTGCGCCGCCACAGAGGACAGCCTGTTCGCCGAAGAGGTCGGTTTCGGTTTCTTCACGGAAGTTGGTTTCGATCACGCCGGCACGTGCGCCGCCGTTGGCTGCGGCATAGGCCAGGGCGATGTCGCGGGCTTTGCCGGACTTGTCCTGGTGCACGGCGATCAGGGAGGGCACACCGCCTCCCTGGACATAGGTGGAGCGCACGGTGTGACCGGGGCCCTTGGGAGCGACCATGATCACGTCCAGGTCTGCGCGCGGCATGATCTGGTTGTAATGGATGTTGAAGCCGTGGGCGAAGGCCAGGGCCGCGCCTTCCTTGATGTTGGGGGCGATGTCGTTGTAGTAGACATCCGGTTGCTGCTCGTCTGGCACCAGGATCATCACCACATCCGCACCCTTGACGGCTTCCGCGACTTCCTTGACGTTGAGGCCGGCGTTCTTGGCCTTTTCCCATGAAGCTCCGCCGAGGCGCAAGCCAACGGTCACCTTGACCCCGGAATCCTTCAAGTTGTTGGCATGGGCATGGCCCTGGGAGCCGTAACCGATGATGGCGACCTTCTTGTTCTTGATCAGGGAGAGGTCGGCGTCTTGCTCGTAATATACCTTCATGACAGTTCCTTTCGATTAGCGGGAATGGGAAATGGGGAGGGCTTATCCCTACTCATCATTAGATTTTCATGATGCGGTCGCCACGGCCTATGCCGGAGGCGCCGGTGCGAACGGTTTCCACGATGGCCGTCGCATCGACGGCACCCAGGAAGGCGTCAAGTTTGGAGCCGGGGCCTGTGAGCTCGATCGTATAGGTCTTGTCCGATACGTCGATGATGCGGCCTCGAAATATGTCGGCCATGCGCTTCATTTCTTCGCGTATCTCGCCGCTGGCGCGCACCTTCACCAGCATCAGTTCGCGTTCGATATGGCTGCCGTCGCTGAGGTCTTGTACCTTGACCACGTCGATCAGTTTGTTAAGTTGCTTGGTGATCTGTTCGATGACGTCGTCGGATCCCCGGGTGACGATGGTCATGCGTGAGAGCGTGGCATCCTCGGTGGGCGCCACGGTCAAGGACTCGATGTTGTAGCCACGCGCGGAGAACAGGCCGGCTACGCGAGAGAGCGCACCGGCTTCGTTTTCCATCAGAAGGGAAATGATATGCCTCATCGAGCTTCCCCCGCGCCCGAACGCTGCACAATCAAGCCCCGGCCGTTCGGTACCCCGTGGGGGCGTTCGCCTGACTTATGGCGGTTTTGCATCATTCTCATGGTTTTCCCTTAAACCAGTATCATCTCGGACAGGCCTTTGCCTGCCGGGATCATGGGAAAGACGTTCTCGCCCGGGTCGGTCAAAAAATTGATGAATACCAGCCTGTCCTTATACTTGCCGAAGGCATCGCGCAGCGCCGTCTCCACGTCTTCCGGTTTTTCGACGAGGAGGCCCACATGGCCGTAGGCCTCGGCCAATTTCACGAAATCGGGCAATGAAGTCATATGCGACTCGGCGTAGCGCTCCTCGTAGAAAAACTGCTGCCATTGCCGCACCATGCCCAGAACGCCGTTGTTGAGCAGGATTACCTTGATCGGCAGCTTCCATTCCTTGCAGGTGGACAGTTCCTGGATATTCATCTGGATGCTGCCCTCGCCGGTGACACAGGCCACCTGGGCGCCGGGATGTGCCATCTGCACCCCCATCGCGGCTGGCAGGCCGAAGCCCATGGTGCCCAGCCCACCGGAATTGATCCAGCGGCGCGGCTGGTCGAATGGGTAGTACTGGGCCGCCCACATCTGGTGCTGGCCGACATCGGAGGTCACATACGCCTGACCGCCGGTCACTTCGTAAAGCTTTTCGATGACGTATTGAGGCTTGATCCTGGACGAACTGCGGTCGTACTTCATGCAGTCCTGAACGCGCCAGAGTTCGATCTGGGTCCACCAGGCCTTGAGCGCGGTCTGGTCGATCTGCCCGATTCCGGCCTGGATCTGCTTCAGCATTTCCTCGACCACTTGTGCCACCTCGCCGACGATGGGTACATCGACGCGGACGCGCTTGGAGATGGAGGATGGGTCGACATCGATATGGATGATGCGGCGCGCTTCCTTTGCGAAATGTTTGGGATTGCCGATCACGCGGTCATCGAAGCGCGCGCCCACCGCCAGCAGCACGTCACAGTGCTGCATGGCCATGTTGGCCTCGATGGTGCCGTGCATGCCCAGCATCCCGAGGAACAGGACATCGGGCGCCGGATAGCCGCCCAGGCCCATCAGGGTGCTGGTAATCGGAAATCCTAGCAGGCGCACCATCTCGGTGACCTGAGTGGCGGCATTGCCCAACACCACGCCGCCACCCGTGTAGATCATCGGCCGCTTGGCTTCCAGCAGCATCTGCACAGCCTTCTTGATCTGGCCCGCGTGTCCCTTGCTGGTGGGATTGTAGGAACGCATGGACACAAAGGCCGGGTATTCGTAGGCGCAAGTGTGCTGCGTGATGTCTTTGGGGACATCGACTACGACCGGGCCGGGGCGGCCTGTCGCGGCAATATAGAAAGCCTTCTTGATGGTGGTCGCCAGGTCGCGCACGTCCTTGACCAGGAAATTGTGCTTCACGCAGGGGCGGGTGATGCCAACGGTATCGACCTCCTGAAAGGCATCCTGGCCGATTGCGGCCGTAGGTACCTGGCCGGAGATGACCACCATGGGAATCGAGTCCATGTAGGCGGTGGCGATGCCTGTCACCGCATTGGTGGCCCCCGGCCCGGAGGTCACGATCGCCACGCCGACCAGGCCGGTGCTGCGTGCGTAGGCGTCCGCAGCATGCACGGCAGCCTGTTCGTGGCGAACCAGGATGTGCTCGAAAGCCGTTTGTTTGTAAATCTCGTCGTAGATGTTGAGAACGGCTCCGCCGGGATAGCCGAAGACGTGTTTGATGCCCTCATCCCGCAAACAGCGGACGACGATCTCTGCACCGGTCAATTCCATGTCCGCCATGGCGAGGGTTTCTTGATTTTTTGAAAGGGGGTGAACACTAGCGATTGCGCTCGATCCGGTCAAGCCCGGTAAGCCCGGTAGGGCGGAATGCCGATTATTCCGCCGACCAACCCCATCCCCCACACCGAACCCAAGCGGCCTGGTGAGCGACGGGGGGCGAACCATTTCAGGCTTGCTACGCCGGCTGAGTTATGGAACCGCCAGTCTGGTCCGATAGGCGGCTAGGTCTTCACCAGTTTCTTGTGTGATACGAGGTTCATTACGATGCCGAAGCCGACGAGCACGGTGAGCATCGAGGTGCCGCCGTAGCTGACCAGGGGAAGTGGTACCCCCACCACAGGGAGGATGCCGGAAACCATGCCCATGTTGACGAATGCATAGGTGGCGAAGGTCAGCACGATGGCGCCGGCGAAGAGGCGCCCGAACAGAGACGGTGCACCGGAAGCGAGCATGAGGCCGCGCCAGATGATTGCGGCATAGAGCAGCAGCAGGAACAGGTTGCCAATCAGGCCGAATTCTTCCGAATAGACCGCGAAAATGAAGTCGGTGCTGCATTCCGGCAGAAAATCCAGATGGGTCTGGGTGCCCGACATCCAGCCCTTGCCGACGACGCCTCCTGAGCCGACGGCGATGGTGGACTGGATGATGTGGTAGCCGGCGCCGAGCGGATCGGAGGAAGGGTCGATCAGCGTGAGCACGCGATTGCGTTGATAGTCGTGCAGCAGGTAGTTCCAGGCCAGGGGCAAGGCCGCGCCGGCCGAGGCAACGGCGCCGAAAATGACTTTCCAGGACAAGCCGCCCAGGAACAAGACGTAGAAGCCGGAGGCCGCGATCATCAAGGCGGTTCCAAGATCGGGTTGCTTGGCGATGAGGGCCAGAGGCATGACCAGCAACAGGCCGGCAATCAGGAAGTCGCGGCTGCGCATGGTTTCCTGCTTGTAGTGCAAATACCAGGCCAGCATCATGGGCGCGGCCAGGCGCATCAATTCCGAGGGCTGGATGCGGGTGAGGCCCAGATCCAGCCAGCGGCGGGAGCCGTTGACCACTACACCGAACAGCGCCACACCCAGCAGCAGGATCAGCCCCAAAGCGTAGGCTGGCACGGTGAACTGCATGAGGCGCTGCGGCGGGATGTGGGAGACCAGCAACATGGCGCCCAGCGCCACCGACATATTCACGAAGTGGGTGGTCATCTTGGCCGGATTCGCGCCAGAGGCGCTAAACACCACGGAGCTGCCGAGCAGGAGCAGGAGCAGGAGCAGCCCCAACAAGGGCCCGTCTAGGTAGGCGAACAGTCGGAAGACCAGCGTTCTGAGGATCATCCTTGATTCCTCCGTTGACCGCTCATTTTCCCCCGTGAGGCCCCATGAACATTGAGGTTTACGCCTTCGATCACGCTCACCCTTTGGGTGAACTCGCTACGCACCGATTGCACGGCAGGCAACGCCTGGCTGCGCTGCACCCGCAAGGGGTACGCCGGATTCGTAAGG
>CAISDD010000135.1 GCA_903883985.1 uncultured Pseudomonadota bacterium
AGTCTTAATCCCTTCTTCATCAGGTCTTTGATTCAGGCCTTTTCCCGCGAAGAGCGGGAGGATTATGCAGGTCTTAATCCCTTCTTCATCAGGTCTTTGATTCAGGCGGCAAGACATGGTGCGAGGCATCAGGTCTACATACGTCTTAATCCCTTCTTCATCAGGTCTTTGATTCAGGCCTTTTGTCCATGATGCGCCAAGCAATGCCTTAGCGTCTTAATCCCTTCTTCATCAGGTCTTTGATTCAGGCTGCATCGTTCTGTTTTCTCCTTGTTTTCAATGGGTTGCAGGGTGGGTTGACGCTCGTTTTGCATGTCTGGTGAGCTGTCTTTTACAACAGAAGAATCCCTGCGGCCTGGCCTTCCTGGTCCGCGAGCAGCAGCAGGCCTTCGGGCAGGGGGTGGCGACCATAATGGTGCAGTTCCAGTTTGTTGGGGAGTGGGTAGATACGCACGTCGTCGTTCTTCGGGTTGATGATGTTTGCCAAGGCCAGGCGGATGCGCTGGATGCCCGCCGGGGTTTCTTCCGCAGCGAACACAGAATACTGCACTGGCACGGCAACTGTCTTCAGGTATCGGTGGACGCGACCCAACCGCCTCGGACAGGTGATGTCGTAGGCGATGAGCCAGGTTCTGGTTTCGTTTAGCGCCATTCTTCCAGCAGCGATTTGAGCCGGCGGTGCAGGCTGCCCAGCAGATGAGTGAGGGTTTGATCGATGCGCGGACCAAAACTGTGCAACACGCGCAGCAGCGCGGCTTGCTCTCCGTGCAGACTGCTGCCCAATCCCTGCATTTCCAGGTGCAGGGCCAGGCTTAGCAGGCGGGTAAGATCGGCGGCGAGTTCGAGGGGGTCACCATGCGAGCCCCAATAGCGCGGTTTCAGGCCGGCCCGGTGCAGGGTTTGCAGTGCGTAGGCGGTGAGTGCACCGGCTTGAGGGCCGGAGGGCGCGAAGAAAAAATCTTCCGATTCGGGCCGATAGACGTGCTGACGGACGAGTTCCTGGAAATCGTCTTCCTCCACTTCCTTGCCGGCAGCCAGGCGTGCTCTGCGCCAGTCCTGCACCAGATTCATGCGCTCCGCACGCTGCCAATGGCTGTAGTGCATGGCCCAGTCAGCGCGGTCGAGCATTTCTTCGATGACGCTATCGAGTCGCGAGGGCTTGCCCAGCACCGGTTGCAGATAGCCGGTCGGGGCGCCGGCGCCATCCAGAAATACGATGGGCAGGCCTTCGCGCTGGCAGGCTACCAGCGCCTGGGCTTGCCATTCCACACGCGGCCCGGCGATGACCCGTGCGAGACGGGCGTAGGGATAGCGTAGCGTCGCCTTGTGGGCGATGCGCACGGCCAGGGCCGGACCGTCGGCGCCGACCTGGGTGGGGTTCTGGCCGTAGAGGTAGAGCGGGAGACGCTGTCTTAGCGTCGCGCTGCTCGCCGTCTGGGTTTGCATCAGAAGTTCTCCTCTTCTTCGTTGGCCAGCAGCGGCTCGCCCTCGGCCTTGAGGTGGCGCGCGAGGATGCGGCACTGCCGCAGGAGCAGGCGGCGCGTGGCGGCGGCGTGGGCTTCGTAGTCCTGATAGAAGGCGGCGCGACCGGCCTTGCCGAGTAGACAGGCCTGGCCATCGCGGGTGAAATGGTCTTCGCGCAGGGTCCGGTCGCGGAACAACTGCCATATCTGGCGGTCAAGATGCGGGCGCAGGGGTTCGATCAGGTCGGATGCGAGGGATTCGCGCCCGAAGCTGGGGCGATGGTAGAAGCCCAGCAGAGGGTCCAGCCCGGCCATGTGACAGGCGCGCACGGCGTCGAAATGGAGCAGGGTGTATCCCAGCGAGAGACAGGCGTTGACCGGGTCGCGCGGCGGCCGACGATTGCGACCGGTGAATTCGAGCGCGGGTGGGAACAGGGCAGTGAGCCCCTGGAAATAGGCGCGCGCCGCTGCACCTTCGAGGCCGCGCAGGCTAGCGATTTCGATCTGGCTCCCGCCTTTAGCCAATGGCCGGGGGGGATTTGTTTGGGGAGTGGCGGCCAGGCTGGCTATCGTGCCACGCAGGCTGGCCAAGGCGTCGGTCAGCGGCTTGCGGCAGTCCGGGCGAATTTCCAGAGCCCCTTGCAGCAGGCGAATCTGCGCGCGGGTCTTCGCCCGGACCTGGCGGCTTGCCCAGGCGGCACACCAGTTGGCATCGAACACGCGCAGGCTTTGCGCGAGGCGTATGCCGGCGTCGTTGTGCGCCAGCCCCAGGACGATGGCGACGCGCTTGCTGTGGCGTTTGGATAGCATCAAGGTGGCCACACCCGCTTCCGCCAGTTTGGTTAGCACGCCGGCATCGAGCTTGATGTTGCCTTGCATGATCACGCGGTCGAGCAATTTCAACGGCACGGTGCCGTGCCGGCCGGCGGGCTCGTAGAGGGCCAGCGCTGCGCCATCGAGGCGGACTTCCAGATCGGAGCGGTCGAGGATGAGGGTGGCCATGTCAGTTCCGCCGGGTGGTCAGTGGATGTAGAAGTAGTCCGGGTCGGACGGGGTTTCCGCCTGGCCCAGCGTCAGGACATGGGCGCGCGGGTCCAGGCCGATGAGGAGAAAACGGTCTTTAACTTCGTCCAATATCAGCGCCATCTCATGCAGGAGGGTGGATTTCTCACCCTCGGATAGCCAGCACTCGTAGGCGGATTTCTGCCCGCCGGTGGCGTAGCCCTTGACCAGTTCGAGCGCGGCCCGCATCCGGCGCGGACAGGCGACATCGTAGGCGGCGAGATAGAGTCGGCGATTCATGATTCCTGATCCATGTGGCGTTGGCTGGACTATAGGAAGGTCCGGGATGGCGGGCGGCGTCGGCAAGCTTGCGGGCTTGTGTGGCGTGTTGGGCTTCGTACCTCACCAAGCTACGAAGCTATCGCGGGCAAGACCGCTCCCACGAGGCGGCAAGCTTGCGGGGCGGAGAGTCTGGGCCGGCATCAACGAGAATGTTGTTGCTTCGGCCCGCCACCGTGCAGCCTGCCGGGCTACACTCCACCCCCTCTCAGGGAAACCATGTATCCAGCTCCCTTCCTACCCATCGGGCAGTATCGCGCCCTGTTCACCAGTGTAGCGGCGCCGCGCTTTTCCGACTTTCCGGGGAACGCCTGGCGCGGCGCGCTGGGCCATGCGTTGAAGCGCAGCGTATGCGTGACGCGGCAGCCGCAATGCCACGATTGCCTGCTGTACCGCTCCTGTTTGTATCCCTATTTCTGGGATACCCCGCCGCATCTGGGGGCACAGAAGATGCGCAAGTACGAGACCGCACCCCACCCTTTCGTGCTGGAAGCCGAGGAGGCAGAAGCGCTTTCCCTGGGTTTTACCCTCATCGGCCAGGCCAATCGCCATCTACCTGTGTTCATCCACGCGCTGACCCAGGCCGCATCCGGGCCGCGTGGCGTTTCCGGCAATGTCCTGGAACTGGTTTCAGTGGAGCAGGCAGCCTGCGTCGGCGGTGATGACTGGCGCGGCATCTTCGCGCCTGGCCAGGCGCTGGTCGCTCTGCCGGTACACACGCCTGCCATCCCGCCCGTGCCGGCCACCTGCGTGGTCGAACTGCTCACCCCACTGCGGGTGAAACGCGAGGGGCGCCATGCCGGCCCGAGCGATTTCACCTTCGCCGATCTGTTCGGCAACCTGCTGCGCCGGATTTCCATGCTGACTTACTTCCATACCGAAACGCCGCTGGAGACCGACTTCAAGGTGTTGATGGATGCGGCCCGGCAGGTGGTGGCCAGGGTCGAACTCGAATGGCTGGAGCACAGCCGTTACTCGAAGCGGCAGCAGACGCAGATGCAGTTGGGCGGAGTGGTGGGGCGGCTGACCTTGGAAGAAGCGGAACTGGCACCCTTCTGGCCCTATCTCTGGCTGGGCCAGTTCACCCACGCCGGCAACGGCGCGACCATGGGACTGGGGCGCTATCGTATCCTCGACCCCTTCCTCGCAAGCTCGACTATCCTGGCCAGTGTGGCGCCCTGATCGACTATGGCCACCATGAACGCTACCAGAATCATCCCGCGTCGCATCCTGCTGGCCGTCACCGGTCTCACTCCGCAGGTGGTCACCGAAACCCTCTACGCCCTGGCCTGCCGTGCGCAGTCGCCATGGATTCCGGACGAAATCCATCTCATCACCACCGCCACCGGCGCGGAAAACGCCAGGCTTAACCTGCTGCTGCCGGATGGCTGGTTTCATCGTCTGTGTTCGGATTATCAATTGCCGGAGATTCGTTTCCCGGTGGAGAACATCCACATTCTGAAAGACGCCGAGGGCCGCGACCTGGATGACATCCGCACGCCGGCACAGAACACCCTGGCGGCTGACTTCATCACCGAAACCGTGCGCCGCCTGACTTCAACCCTGGATAGCGAACTGCATGTATCCATCGCCGGTGGCCGCAAGACCATGGGCTATTACCTGGGCTACGCGCTCTCGCTCTATGGCCGCCCGCAGGATCGGCTCTCGCATGTGCTGGTGTCCGACCCCTATGAGAGCAATCGTGCGTTTTATTACCCCACGCCTTATGACCACCCCATCCACAGCACACGTGGAAACAAGGAGGTCACGGTGGACGCACGTAACGCTCAGGTGGACCTGGCCGACATCCCCTTCGTGCGCCTGCGCGCCGGATTGCCTGAGAAATTGCTGAAAGGCACGGCGCGGTTCTCCCAGGCGGTCGCGGCGGCGCAATGCGTGGGGCGCGTGGAAGAACTGGTGATCGATCTGGCCGCGCGTGGGGTTGTGGCCGCTGGCGAGACGGTCAAACTGGCGCCCAAGGAGTTTGTATTGCTGTTTTGGCTGGCAAGGCGACGTCTGGAAGGACGCGAGCCTGTGCGCTGCGACAAGACCGGTAACCCGGATGCTGCGGGCGAATATCTGGAGGCCTGCCGCCAGGTCTACGGCGAAAACAGCGGCGAAACCGAGCGCGCCGAAGCCGGCCTGAAGAACGGCATGGACAGCGCCTGGTTCAGCCCGGCCAAGACCCGGTTGCACGCGGCCCTGGTCCGCGCCCTGGGCCAAAGCGGCGCTGCTCCCTATCAAATCCGTGCGAGCGGAAAAGGCAAGGGGGATCGGTTTGGGCTGGGGCTGGGGACGGAATCCATTCGTATCGGACCGGAGCCGAGTTCACCACCCGGCTAGAATGACATCTGGCTCAATGAATGGAGGAAGTATGATGATCCAAACAAAAATGTCAGAAGGCGGTCGTGTTGTCATCCCCATCGAAATCCGCAAGGCTTTGGGCCTCCAGGAGGTGGATGCCGTGCTCTGGGAGTCGGCTGACGGCGAGGCGCGCCTTTCCGCCCGGCCACCCGCGCTTCTGGATTCTCGCTGGGCGACCGTGCCTGCCTGTCTTTGGCCCGGTCCAGCGCAGCCACGGCGGTGACCGCGGATCGCGCCTGGCTGCAAATTTCTCCGGCGCTGGGGATCACAGTCGAGAACATCCGGGATGGCGGAAATTGATGGTGGCGTGGCAGTTCGGTTTCTCAGGAATACTGCGAGCGTCGTTGCACGCACAGGCGGCATTCCAGTTCGTTCACCTCACTCCTTTCATGGAACAAGTAACATGAACCGCCCTAGCCTGCATGTCTGCATCGCCACCGGCCAGAACCTGGCCAACCTGATCCCCGCCATCCAGCTTCAGGCTCGTGAAGTGGTCATTCTGGAAACCTCGGAAATGCGTGCTTCGGCGGAAAATCTGAAAGCCGCGCTCAAATCGCGAGGCATAGCAGCCAGGCGACTCTCTTTCGACGACGCCACGCCGGAGGCCATCGTCCACTCGGCCCAACAGGTGGCGCTTGAGCTTGGCGAACTACCATTGGTGTTCAACGCCACCGGCGGCCACAAGTTGATGACCCTGGCGCTCACCGATGAGTTACAGGATCTGGCCGGCGACAATCTGCACCTGCTCTATTGCGAGACCCGCCATGACCGCCTCGACTGGTTGAAGCCCACACCGGCTATGGAAAACATGGCCGATGTATTGAGACTGGAGGATGTTCTCTTCGCGCAGGGCTTTCGCATTCAGACGCGTGGAGACCGCGATGTGCAATGGATGACAGACGCCGATGCCCGCGCCAGTCTCACCCGAACCATGGGTGACGGCGCGGACAAGTTGGCGCGCTTCTTCGGCACCCTCAATGCCCTGGCCGACAAGGCATTGAACGAGCCGGAAGGCCCGTTTCGAGCACGTCAGGAACTTCCTTTCGCTCCTGGCGGCCGCAACGCCGATTTGCTACGCGATGCACAAAAACTTGGCCTGCTGGCCTGGGATAACGACACGGAAATTGTCTTCAGCCACACGGACGCCGCCCGCTATTTTCGCGGCGCTTGGCTGGAGGAGTATGTCTGGATAAAACTGCGTGGCCTGCGGCCAGCCGAGTCGGCGATCAACCTAAAGATCGAAACCGTGGGCGCCAAGACCGATAACGAACTCGACGCCGCCATCGTTCACCGCAACCGCCTGTTGATCGTCGAATGTAAAACCAAGCGATTCGGCCGCGATGCCGGCAAGGATTCCGACCATATCTACAAGCTGGCCCAACTCGCCCGCCAGGTCGGCGGCCTCATGGGGCGCGGCCTTCTGCTTTCCGCCCGGCCGGTCGATGAAAACCTGCGCAAGCGTGCGCGGGACAACCAGGTCGATTTGCTCGCTGCGGAAGAGGTGAACAAGCTGGTGGATTACCTGAAACACTGGATGGGGAAATGACGGGCCCTTGCCCCGTAGGTCGGGTCAGCGAAAGCGTAACCCGACATTCCCCCGTGCCACGTCGGGTTACGGCGCAAACCCCCGCGCCTAACCCGACTTACGCGATTCACTCCCGCATCAACACCAGCCGCGTCTCTACCCCGGCAATCGCTTCGAAGTCGCGGTCGTCATGCAGCAGCTGTACGCCATGTTCCAGCGCCAGTTGCGCGATCAGGCAGTCGTGGGGGCTGCGTGGGGTGAAGCCGGCCCAACGGCAGCGGGCGTATAGCGCGCCGGCTTCGGCATACGTTTTGCCATTGGGCATGAGTTGGGGCAGACGCTCGAAGTACGCCCGCAATTCGGCCAGTTGGGCCTCACCCCTGGCCCCTTGCAGCAGTTCCTGCACCACAACCGGCGCGAGGACGATCTCACCCTCGTCGATCATCCGATCGAGAATGCGCGTCGCGGGGCGTGTGCCCTGGCGCAACCAGTCGATCCAGACCGAGGTGTCAACCAGGATCACGGCTCATCGCGGCACGCACCGCGCCCACGTCGTAATCGGGATCGATCAGATCGCGCCCCACCAGGTCGCGCAGTGCGCGCTGGCGATAGCGCACCACCAGTTCGGTCAAGGCGTGGTTGACGACCTCTTTCTTGGTGTGCGTTTGTGTCAGGCGCATGGCCTCTTCGATCAATACATCATCAAGAACGATATTGGTGCGCATTGCATACACCTCCTTTTGGCTAGTTTACGTGTGCAGATGGTTTGCGGCAAGGTGTTTGGCGGAACCCAGCCGCAAGCTTGCGGCAGCCCGAGCACGCCTGAAGAACCAGCATAGTCCGGGAACTCCCTGGGAGAAGAACCATGAAACAACTCGAATACACCGTCCGCTTCGACACCCCCGCCTTCCTCGGCAACGCCGAGCAACAAGCGCAATGGCGCACACCGCCATTCAAGGCACTGATCCGCCAGTGGTGGAGGGTGGCTTATGCCGAAGACCATCGTTATCCGCAAAGCTCCGTGGCCATGCGCCGGGAGGAAGGCTTGTTGTTTGGCCATGCCTGGCTGAAAAGTGACCACGATCAGCAGGGGCGGGCGGTGGCCGCGCGCAAGAGCCTGGTGCGGATACGGCTCGATAAGTGGGACATCGGCAAGCTGCGGACTTGGGATGGCCCAGACCAGACAGTGCGTCATCCGGAGGTCAAGAATCGCCAAGGTGAAATCGTATCGATTGGATCAAACCTCTACCTTGGCTATGG
>CAISDD010000136.1 GCA_903883985.1 uncultured Pseudomonadota bacterium
CCTTGCAGGGCGCCCAGGCGATATTCTTTGGTGACGTGATCGACTTGGATGATGGGCATAGTGAGTAACGTCTAGTGGGTAGGTAGCCTACGGTACGGTAGTGCAGAAGAGCTCAGCGCCTTATGCGGGTTGATGCGCATCGAGTTAATTCTCCCACATCACGCAAAACCGCATCGATTAAGTCTTTACGGATGTAAATTCCGTTGTTCTGCAACTGGATGATGTAGGGCTTGATCGTTCCGATCAAACCTTTTTTTTGGCTTGGCGCAATATTCCCAAAGTGCCAATCCGAATCACGCCGAAGTGCCCGCCACGCGCCGTGCCTGAGCATCATCCAACAACACTGCATTTCATTGCATACCAATAAGTAATGTCACGTAACTTGCCTTCATTAAGCTGCCGGCGCAGGCCCTCATCCCCGGCCCTTCCCCCGGAGGGAGAAGGGGGTGGAACACTCTCCCTTCGGGAGAGGGCAGGGTGAGGGAGCCCGGTGGTAAGCCAAATTGGTTTCGACAGGTTACTTAATGATGTCAGTTCATTAGCCTTTGAAATGATTGTCTTGGTCTCGTTGACATGAGTTTGAGCAATGGAACGCAATGATTCTATTGATTCCCTGCGATCTACAAATGGGTTGATCGAGTTTTCGTAATCCAGCACGTATGTCCAAACTAGTGCCAATCTGCCTTCACGCACATGTTGTTATACTATCAGCTTGGCCTCTGTCTCGAACCGAATTCGTGCCTGTGATTGATCGTCGAACGGTCGGTTGAAGCAACGCATATCAAGGTAGATCAGCATGAGGTCACTCGTGACCACGCGCCGAGCCGTTGCATCGCGCCTGAAGCCGCCAAACCGCATGGGCAGCGGTGGCATCCTTGGTGACATGATCGACGATGGGCATGGTTTAGCGAGTAGGGGCAGCGGGTTATCGTTATGTGTCAGCGGCGTACTTTGGCTTTTCTGCTAGGACGCCCGTACAGTTCTCGTTCAAGTCGTGTTGCCTTTCATGCAGAAACGATTCCGATGGAGCGGCCTCGTTCGGGATGGGCCACAAGAAGACGATTTATGTCTGGAGAATTGCGTCAAGATTGGTTTACAGGGCGGACGAAAGCTGCACATCAGATTCCACTCATGGTTAGTATGCAGATGTTAACCCTATACCGCATGCTCTGCAGGCTATTATTTGGGTCTCCCTGCCATGCGTGGCCACGCGTTGAACCGTTGCATCGCGCCTGAAGGGCTCCTATCCCATGGGCAGCGGCGGCGTCCTTGGTGAGATGGTTGACGACGGGCATGGCTACGGATCGGGTGGGCGTGGTAGGCTGGCACGAGAGGCGAAGAGGTAGACAGTAGCATGCGCGTCAATCGCGTGGACCGCCTCCGTGATAGCCCGTCGTTGGGCATCGCTTAGTCGCATGGGGCAGATCTTGATGGCATCTCGTATCCGTCAACCCTCGAAAGCGTGCGACTAAGGAACCGGCGATCCAGCGCGACTCTAACACACGGCGGGCCAAGCGATTCCGGGACAGTGCCAGAATTGAACCCCGTTGTGAAGCAGGGGGCATGCATATTTGGGGTACCAGCGTCGAACCCACAAAAAAACGGGAGCCGCGGCTCCCGTTAATTCCCTCGACAAGTGCTGCAAGTGTCAGGCTTGCTTGTCCTGGCGGCGACGCGCTACGAATGCAACCAGAGCCAGACCCGACATCATCAGGGCATACGTTTCGGGTTCTGGAACCGGTGCGGCTGCCATCACGTAGACATTGTCGATCACCACGTCCTTGGCTCCACCTGTACCCGGCGTGCTGAATGCGAAAGACACGACGTAGTTACCCGCGTTAAGATAGGTATCACTGGAGAAAGTCTTCCATCCCGTGCTGGAAGTAAAGTTGCTGCCTATGGTTCCTGTCAGCAATGTGTTTCCGGCAATGGAACCGGTGAAGGCGGCGTTCACCGTGTTCTTGAGGCCATTCGTTGGCGCGTAGGCACTGAAGCCGATCTGGTAGTTACCAGCGGTAGTCACCGTGATCGTTTGCGTCAAGGTTTGGCTTGAAGAATCGCTGACAAAATACGCACCATAGCTGCCTCCACTAGCCGGAGCAGTAACGACCTCACCGAACGCACTGGTCGGATAGTCTGCACTCGAACCATAGGTAATGACGACTGCGGGGTAAATGTCGCTGACCACGCCGATCAGGGTCCAGTCAGCAAAAGTACCGGTTTCAAAGCTGCCGTTGGTAACCAGGTTGGTGGCCGAGGCGCTTAGTGGCGCAAACAGTGCGGCGGCGGCGAGGATGATAAGGTTTTTGCGCATGATGTTTCCTTCAATGTAGGTGTTTGAAGAGTTTCCACGACGAGGATCGCCCGCCGCCGGCGCCTCTGGTCCGAGGCATCTTGATCTATGGCTCTATCAAGCAATAAACGCGCCACATCTTGAAAACACGCCAGGTCAGCCACTTACATGAATAACGCCGTCGCCAGCCCCGGCCAGGATGACGAATTTACGGCGCTAGTAGCGGCATCTCGACACCACGCGGGTTAGTTAGTGCTCTACCCGATTCGCCTGGTGTCGCGACTCACCCCTTGCGACCGACCGGAAGGGGCGACTGCCGGGTTGTTTTCCTAGGGCGACACCGATCTGTTCGATCACATGGTTATCGCGGGCAAGCCAGGCTACCGCTGGTACCTCCGGTCACGGGAAGGCACACCGGAGGCTTCGAATGGGTCAAGCTGCCAGGGCTTGTCCTTGGGTAGTGAGCATCCTGGCAAGATCGGTCATGGTCTTCTTGCGTAGCGGCAAGCCTTGGGCTTCTTCGCGCAGGGCGGCCGGGGTGAGACAGCCGAGCATGCCGTCCAACGTGCGACTAGCCTCGACTTCGCTGAGCCCGCCTTCCTTGGCGACGGCGAGCAAGTGGGTACGACGTGGGGCCCGTCCTTCGCCAGCAACATCCATGAAATGCTCACCGTTGTAGCCGGCGCAGTAGGTAAGGTCAAACGGCGGCGCGAGCTTCCATTCGTTGTGCGCGTCAAGGCGGTAGGCAAGGTTCTTCGTGTGGTCGTCGCGGTTATGCAGGAGCACGTTGAAGACGCAGCGCTCCAAGGCCTTGTGCGCCTCTCGGACATCCCGGGTCAGGCGGCGGGTGGCGCGCAGAAAGTCACCGTATCCGACCGAGGGAACGCGGAAGTTGAGATGTAGAAGCCCCGCCAGCGAATGCACGTGGACGCGCTGGCCAGCCTCGCGGTCGAAACGGCGTACACCGAAGGCTGTAAGCTTGCCGCTAAGCTCAAAGAACTGGGTCGGCCCCATGCCCATGCCGCAACGGCGGGCGAGCCGTGCGTAGAGTTCCTCGACAGCACAGCTATCCGGGGCATCGGTGTCTGCCGGAAACTTGAAGAGCCAGGGCTCGGCCCCGGCGAGCACCCCTTCGCGCGTGCTCATCTGCCGCGAGGAGGGTTGGTAGTGAACGAGCACCTTGGGTCGGGCACCACTTGGAGAACCGCCCGCGTAGGCCAACTCGTCCAGCACGTAACGGTCGCTGTCCGTGAGTAGCGCTTGCACCTCCTGCGCAAGTTCGAGCAAGCTTAAGTCATGCTCGCCAGGCGAGCCGGCGCTAGCCGGCGCAAAGGTCAGCGCGCCCAAGGCCCTCTCGCCCAGGTACGCCAGGCGGTCACGCCCGGTGAGCCGAGCAGGGTCGATGCCACGGCTGCGTAGCTTTCTGTCCATGAGGCGCCAACCCCAGCCATCAGGAAGCGCATCGTATAGCAGGCCGGGCAGGCGCAGCAGGTCCGTATACTGATTCTGCTGGTCCGGGTAGGCTGCCGTGCGCAGTGGCAGGCGCAGCGGCGACAATTCGAGGCCGCGGGCGAGCGCTTCTTGGGAATATTCGAACAGCACGGTCCGGGCATCATCGGCCAGCGTACCTAGCAACCATGACTCACCGCGCCCGGCGTAATGGACGGTCAGCTCTTTCATGCGGCCCCCTTTGCTGCTTTTCTCCGAGCACGCTGGCGAGCAGGCGTCGCAGCCTGGTCGCGCATCATCTGAATGGAGTGCACCGGCTGGTCGAGCAGCGTTTGAAGCTCAGTCGTGGCGCTCAAAGCGTCGAGGATGGAGATAAATGTCTCTAGCTGGCACCGGCCGGACACTTCAAATTGGCGTAGCGTGCGTTCAGTCAGGCCGGCTCGACCGGCGAGCTCAACAACAGTCAGGTTAAGCCCAAGACGGCGTACACGCACGCGCCGTCCTAGTTCGGCGCAGATTTCCTTGGGCATGGCCAATGACAAATCTGTCATGTTTCTTCCTGTTATCGCCTGTTTGTTTCATTAACAGGAAGAATTGTGCCGTAATGACCATGATATCGCAAGGCTATGCTTAGCGCTACCAGGCATATATGCGCAGCTTACAGTTCATGGGCAAACATAGGACGTCAGCCAACCGCCGGGGCGTGGCGAGGACTTCCGCAATCGATCGTGAATCGCCAAGTATCGGCAAGCTGACCGTAGGCGCCGGCACGCGGTAGCCACCGGCATCCGGATAGTTCCAGGCCGCCAAGGGCCAGTGCGAAGGCGGCGATTTTCAAGCAGCCGGGGTCCAGTTCCAGGCCATGCAGGTTGTCTGCGAGCACTGCGCACACCGCTTCTGTGGCGCTCAGGCCTTCGGCCCGCATGCGCATGGGGCCGAGCAGATGGAAGGCGGCGACGATGAAATGGCCGGAGCCTCAAAGGGGTTCAAGGAGCTTGAAGTCCTTGAGAGTGTCGGGCCAACCCTCGAAGGTTCCGGCGGCAGGAACGGGTTTTGATAGGGTAGCGGCCTTGGCCGCGATAATCGTGTCGCCCTCACCACCAGAGTCAATCGCGGGCAAGCGTCGAAGCGATCGTCTCAAAACAACTACAGCAATCCCCTCCCCTTCAAGGGGAGGGTTAGGGTGGGGATGGGGTAAAAGTGACGGTGCAATGACCCCATCCCCATCCCGGCCTTCCCCTTGAAGGGGAAGGAGAAATACGGCAGTAAGTAAGCTGTCGAAACCAATTTGGCTTACCACCGGGCTCCCTCACCCTGCCCTCACCCGAAGAGGGTTCCACCCCCTTCCCCCTCCG
>CAISDD010000137.1 GCA_903883985.1 uncultured Pseudomonadota bacterium
TGCTCGGGCCGCTGTCAGGACGTGTTCCACAAGCTGTACGGCAACTGGACGCGCGCCTTGGACAACGGCTTGCCGCCGGAGGATGCCATGGTTGATGCCTCACCCCTGGAACGAGCTGCCATGTGCATGTGCCTCAAGTTCTTCGGCGAGGCGGCAGCCGCGATCGGCTTCGACAAGCCCCTTGGCGCCTACACCGAGGCCGAGGCGCTGACGGTCATCGAAGCCATCGTTACCGCCTATGTCGACGAAATGGCGGCTCAGCACGAGCGCAGCAAGTTCCCGCCGGTACGCATGCCGGCCACCGCAGCGCAGGTGAATGATCCGATTCGGGAGTCCGCGCCGGCCCCGGCAGCCAATGCCTTTGCCGACCTCGAGGACGACCTTCCCTGGGAGGCCCCCTGATGCTGGACTTCAATTCATCCGCCAGCCTGTCGGGGCGCATCGAGGCGCTGCTCGATCGGGCGCTCGAAGAGGAGCGTGACGCCACACTACCGCGTGACTACCTCGGGGCGTCACGCCTGGGGGCGGCCTGCGAGCGGCAATTGCAGTACGAATACGCCAAGGCGCCGGTGGACGCGGGCAAGGCGTTTGCTGGCCGGCTCCTGCGTATCTTCGAACGCGGGCATCGCACCGAGGAGATGGCGATCCGCTGGCTGCGCCTGGCAGGCTTCATCCTCAAAACCGAGGACGCCAATGGCCACCAGTTCGGTTTCTCGGTGGCCGGCGGTCGGCTGCGCGGACATGTGGATGGCGTGCTGATCGGCGGCCCCGAGGGATTCTCCTACCCGGCGCTCTGGGAGAACAAATGCCTGGGCGCCAAGTCGTGGCGGGAACTGGAAAAACATCGGCTCGCCGTGACCAAGCCGGTCTATGCCGCGCAGATCGCGCTCTATCAGGGTTACCTGACCCTGCATGAGCACCCGGCGCTGTTCACGGCGGTGAATGCCGACACGATGGAAATCTACGCCGAACTGATCCCGTTCGACGCGGCTCTGGCACAGCGCATGTCGGATCGCGCAGCGCGTGTGATCCAGGCCACCGAGGCCGGTGAACTGCTGCCGCGCGCCTTCACCGAATCCACCCATTTCGAATGCAAGTTCTGCGCATGGGCAGAGCGTTGCTGGAGGACCACGCCATGAGCAAACCCATCATCACACCGGCACCCTTGGGCGAATCCTTCGTGGATGCGCGCGAGGCGGCCTACACGCTGAATCTACCGATGTACTACCTCACCAATGCCACCCAGCGGCGCAGGCTGCAGATCCCGCATTACCGGATCGGCCGCATGGTCCGCTTCAAGCTGTCCGAACTGTCGACATGGCAGTCCATCCGGGGCAGCCATGATCGCGACGCGGGGGTGATCCATGACTGAGTCCGTCAGCCACGATCCACTCGACTTCAACGACTGTCATCCGCCGGCAGAACACGACCACGCCGCGTGGCGTGAGGATATCCGCGCAGCACTTCTGGCCAGGCTCGAGTCGGTACTGTTCACGCTGTTCCCGGCCGGCAAGGTGCGGCGGGGCAGGTTCACCATCGGTGACGTGCTGGGCAGCCCCGGCGATAGCCTGGAGATCGTGCTCTCCGGCGACAAGGCGGGCCTATGGACGGATCGCGAGAGCGGTGAAGGCGGTGACGTGTTCGACGTGGTCGCCCGGAATCAACGCATCGATGCCCGGGCGGATTTCCAGCGACTGCTCACGTATTGCTCGGAATTGGTTGGGCGTGCCGATCGGACGCCCACTCGGTCGGCCAGTCGCGACGTGCTGCGGCCATCGACGAGTTGGGTCCTGCCACGGCGAAATGGGACTATCTGGACGCCAACGGTCAGTTGATCGCCGTCGTCTATCGCTATGACCCGCCCGGCCAGCGCAAGGAATTCCGGCCCTGGGATGCCAGGCGCCGCAAGATGGCACCGCCCGACCCGCGCCCCCTCTACAACCAGCCTGGCATGGCCAGCGCCGACCGTGTGGTGTTGGTCGAGGGGGAAAAGTGCGCACAGACCCTGATCGACATTGGCATCTGCGCCACCACGGCGATGCATGGTGCCAATGCGCCGATCGACAAGACCGACTGGTCGCCACTCGCCGGCAAAGCCGTTCTGATCTGGCCGGATAAGGACAAGCCGGGCTGGGAATATGCCGATCGGGCCTCGCAAGCCATCCTCATGGCCGGGGCCGCGAGCTGCCACATCCTCTATCCGCCTGAAGACGCGCCAGACGGGTGGGATGCGGCGGACGCACAGGGCGAAGGTTTCGATGTCGCCGGCTTCATCGTTCATGGCCCACGCATGCAGATGCACCTGATCGCCGATGAGCCCGATCCCGATACGGGTGCCTGCAGCGCACAGGAGGAAACCGTCTGGGGTACCGAGGATGCGCTGGCCCTGAGCTTTACGCGGCGTTATCACCAGGACTGGCGCTATGTGGCCGCGTGGGGCAAGTGGCTGGTATGGGATGGCCAGCGCTGGCGGTCGGAGGACACGCTGGCGGCGACTGACCTCATTCGCCACGTCTGCCGCCACGCATCCATCAAGTCCACCAACCCCAAAATCGCAGCGAAGCTCGCTGCCTCCAGCACGGTTTCCGGCGTCGAGCGCCTGGCGCGTGCCGACCGGCGGCATGCCGCCACGACGGAGGAATGGGATGCCGATCCGTGGCTCCTGAACACGCCAGGCGGAGTGGTCGATCTCAGGCATGGCCGCATGCGGCCGCACGACCGCACCGACCGCATGACCAAGATCACGACCGCCACACCTCGTGGCGATTGCCCCACCTGGCGGCAGTTTCTCGACGAGGTGACCGGTGGTGACAAGGAACTGCAGGCGTATCTGCAACGCATGGTGGGCTATGCCCTGACTGGCTCTACGCGAGAACACGCCTTGTTCTTTCTGTACGGCACGGGCGCAAATGGCAAGTCGGTGTTCGTGAACACGATCGCCACCATTCTCGGCGACTACGCCACGAACGCACCCATGGACACCTTCATGGAAACGCGCACTGATCGGCATCCGACTGACATGGCCGGCCTGCGCGGCGCGCGTTTCGTGGCGGCCATTGAAACCGAGCAGGGCCGGCGCTGGGCGGAATCCAAGGTCAAGAGTCTGACCGGTGGCGACAATATCTCGGCGCGATTCATGCGCCAGGACTTCTTCGAGTTCTTTCCCCACTTCAAGTTGTTCGTGGCGGGCAACCACAAGCCGGCGATCCGCAACATCGACGAGGCCATGAAGCGGCGCCTGCACCTGATTCCATTCACGGTGACCATTCCACCGGAGCGGCGCGACAAGCACCTGCAGCAGAAACTGCTTGCCGAGCGCGACGGCATCCTGGCGTGGGCGCTGGAAGGCTGTCTCGCCTGGCAGCGCCTCGGACGCCTCGATCCACCGCAACAGGTGATGGATGCCACCGAGGAGTATTTCGAGGCAGAGGACGCACTAGGCCGCTGGCTGGACGAGAACTGCCTTCGGGAACCCGGTGCGAGGTTGCTGACCGCCGAGTTGTTCAACGACTGGAAGCAATGGGCGGAGGCATCGGGCGAATTCATCGGTTCCCAGCGGCGCTTCTCTGACCAGCTCATCACCCGAGGCATCGAGAAATGGCGCAATGGCACTGGGGTACGCGGGTTTCAGGGCATTGGCCTCAAATCGTCGCCCACGCCCGCCTACACCCCTTATGCCGACAACTGACCTCGATGAACAACCTTCGGTCTGACGCAGTCGACGCAGTTCTACGTAACTCTCTACACGTGCGCGTGACGCGCGCCTCATGGAGTGTTACGACATCCTGTGTCGACTGCGTCAGACCTACCGAAAATGGACTGACGACATGAATACCAGCATCCTCGCCCTGGACCTGGGCACCCAAACCGGCTGGGCCATCCGCCTCAAGGACGGACAGATCATTAGCGACTGCGAGACCTTCAAGCCGCAGCGCTTCGAGGGTGGCGGCATGCGCTTCCTGCGCTTCCGCAAGTGGCTCACCGAGATCAAGCA
>CAISDD010000138.1 GCA_903883985.1 uncultured Pseudomonadota bacterium
GTGAACGTGCCGGATGGCCTGCATCCCAAGACCCTCCACATCGGCCAGGAACACCTGCCGCTCAACCCCTGGCCGGAGGCGGTGGGGCAAGGCATGGCCCGCTTCGAGGCGAAGAGTCGCGCCGTGCTGCAACCAGGTACCCGCGCCTCGGCTCGACTGGAAGTGTTTCGCGCCGATTCCGCCGTACTCTTGCCGCGCACCTGCCTGCTGGGCGATGAAGGCGCTCGCGCCGCCGTGCTGAAACTCCTTGACCAGGGCCGGGTGCAGCGCCTCGACGTGGCGGTGGCCGCCCAGGGCGAGGAAGGGGTGGCGAGCACCGATGCGAACCTCATCGGCGCCCGCATCGCCTGCGCCAGCCCGGACATCCTTACCCGGCTGCTGGCGGGCGCGCCTTACGTCGTCGGGAAATAACCATGTTCCGCTTCTTCCACGCCCGCCCCCAGCTTCTGGCCATCATCCTGCTGCTGGCCTCCCTGCTCGGGGTGGTGGGTTATCTCAAGCTGCCGCGCAACATGTATCCGGACATGGAGCGGCCCCAGGTGACGGTCATCACCCAGTTGCCGGGAGCGGCGGCGCTGACCGTGGCGCAGAAGCTGTCGCGCCCCATCGAGCAGGAGCTCTATGCCCTATCCGGCGTGCGCAACGTGGAGAGCACCAGCAAGAACGAGGTATCCATCGTTCGAGCCGAGTTCGAATACACCAAGGGCTTGAATGCCGCCCTGGTGGACATTTCCAACGCCCTCTCGCGGGTCCGCGCCAAGTTGCCGGCGGAAGTGCCGCCCTCTGCCATCTACCCCATCGGCAGCTTTACCAACCCGGTCATGGTGCTGGCGGTTTCGCCCAAGCCGGGCAGCGGTTTGAGCCTCTCCCAAGTGCGCCTGATGGCGGAAAACGATTTGCGTGCCGCACTTATCACCCAGCCGCATATTGCCAACGTCGAGGTGTTCGGCGGCCACGAGCCCACCGTGCGGGTGGAATTCGACCCGCTCAAGCTCGCCCGCCACGGCCTCTCCCAGGCCCAGTTCCAGTATCTGCTGGCCAAGGTCAACCGCGATTGGCCCCTGGGCACGCTGCAAGGCAGTAGTGCTGCGACCACCCTGACCATCTACGGTGAAGGCAGTGACGCCGAGCGCCTGCGCCTGCTGCCGGTCGCGCCCGGCCTGACCCTGGGCGACCTGGCCGACATCCGCCTGGGTGAGGGCGAGCCTTTTTCTTCCTATCACGGCAACGGCCGCGCGGCCATCGCCGTGGCCATCCAGCGGGCGCCGGGCGGCGCAGTGGCCACGGCCATTGCCGAGGCGGAAGCGAAGTTGCCCGACCTGAAGGCGCGCTATCCCGGCCTGGACATCGCCATCGCCGATACCCAGGGCGAGCTGATCGAGGACTCCAACAACAACATGATGGAAGCCCTGCGCGATGCCATTATTTTCACCAGCGTCGTCATCCTGTTCTTCCTCGGCAACTGGCGCGCGGTGACGACCGCTCTGATTTCCATCCCCCTGGTTTTTCTCATCACCCTGGCGGTGCTCTGGCTGACTGGCTGGGAGATGAACACCATCGTCCTCACTGCCGTGATCCTGGCCTTAGGCATGTTGGTGGACGACGCCGTGGTGGTGCTGGAGAACATCGAGCGCCACCTGGGCGAGTTGCATGAGGATGTCTCCACCGCCATCCGGCATGGCACCGAAGAAGTGCTGTTTCCGGTATTCGTCGGCACTCTCGCCACCGTCGTGGTGATCGGACCCTTGATGTTCGTCGGCGACTTCACCGAAGCGATGTTCAAGCACCTGGTCTATCCCCTGGTGATCGCCGTGGGGGTGTCTTATTTCGTGGCGGTGACCTTCATCCCGCGACTGTCCTTCTTCTGGTACCGCAACGGCCTACCACCGAAGAACCGCTTCGAGCGTTTCCTGGAACGCCTCTATCAACGCACGCTGGGGCCGGGCGCGGCGATGTATATGCGCGGGCTGGACTGGTCCTTCGCCGGTGGCGGCTCACGCCGCTGGCTGCTGGTGCTACCCGCCTATGGCCTGCTGGTGGCGAGCTTTGCTTTCGTCATGCCCCTGGTGGGACGCGACGCCATGCCACCGATGGACAGCGGCATTGTCAAGGCGCATGTACGCTTTTCCGCCAACGAACCGGTGGCGGTGGCGGAAGCCCGCCTGGCCGCGTTCGAGCGGGAACTGATGCGGGACAAGCGCCTGAAACGGGTGAGCCTGGTGTTCGGCTCCGAGGCAGGCGTGATCTCGCTCGGCTCCGGCCAACTGCCGGCCGAGGCCACCTTCACCTTGGCCTACGTCAACCGCTTCGAGCGCAGCGAAGACACCTGGCACATCGAGGCCGACCTGCGTAAACGCCTGGCCGCGCTGCCCGGCGTCACCGCCGCCGATGTCTACGGCTTCGGCATCACGCCAATGTCCACCATCAAGGCGACGGTGGATATCCGCCTTTATTCCGAGGACTGGCGCCGCCTGCCCGAAGCCGGCGCCCGCGTGCGGACTGCGCTGGCCAAGGTGCCGGGGCTGACTTCGGTATCTACCGTGTGGGATGCCGACGCTCAGGAAACCATACTCACCCTCGACGAGGAGCGCCTTCGTAGCCTGGGCCTCACCCCCGAAGCCGTGGTGGCGCAACTGCCGCTCAAGGGCGGCGCGGTGGCGAGTCTCTCCAAGCTGTCCACGGTGAGCGCGATCCCGGTGCGCAGCTATTTCAGCGACGCCTACCGGGCCGAGCCCGCCACGCTGATGCTGTTGCCCATTCAACTTCCGAACGGCCAGTCGGTCAGCCTCGGCGAGCTGGGCACCCTGGCCCGCGCCCAGGCCGTTTCCACCCTCACCCGCGACCGCATGCAATACAGCCTGGACATCCTGGCCTGGCGCGAGAAAGCGCCGTCCAGCGTGCTCTCCGCCCAGGCCGAGGCCGCCGCCCGCGCCGTGCTGCCGCCCGGCGTGGAACTGGTGGAAAAAGGCGACAACGGCCAGGGCACCGAATCCAGCAAGGCCATGATGGCCGGGATGATGTTGGGCATGCTGCTGCTCTTCGCGGTACTGGTGCCGGCCTATGGCAGCTTCACCCTGGCCGGCATCGCCATGATCGTGCTGCCACTGTCCGCCATCGGCGCGGTATGGGGCCTGTTGCTGTTCGACAAGGCGATGGCTTTGCCGGCCATCCTGGGCATCATTCTGCTGTTCTCCATCATCGTGAAGAACTCCATCCTCATGGTGGATTTCATCCACACCCGCGAGCGCGAAGGCGCCGCGCCGCTGGATGCCGCGCGCGACTCCATCCGTCTGCGCTACCGCCCCATCCTGATGACCGCCTTCGGCACCATCGCCGGCTTGCTGCCCGTGGCCCTGGAACACGCCGTTGGCCTGGAGCGGTTATCCCCCCTGGCCGACACCGCCATCGGCGGATTGCTGGTGGGCACCGTGCTCTCGCTGTTCTATCTGCCGATGTTCTATGTCTGGGTAAAAGGAAAAAGCACGCGATGAAAGATGGAAACTGGATCAAACGAGTGCTTCTATCGCTTGCCCTGGCCGCGCTCGTTACTCCATCGGCCTTCGCCGAGAAGGCCATCGACTTCCAGTTCACCGATGTCACCGGCAAACAATTACGTCTGTCCGACTACAAGGGCAAATGGGTAATGGTGAACTTCTGGGCGCCCTGGTGCCCGCTCTGTTGGGCCGAGACGGCGACCCTCAACTCACTGAACAAGCGGAAGGATTTCGTGGTGATCGGCGTCGGCCTCGATTACGGCCCGGATGAAAACGCCGTCCGCGACACCGCCAAGCGCCACGACTTCGATGTCACCATTGTCGCCGGCGGCGCGCGCCGCGATACCAACAGCGTCTACCGCCAGGTCGGCCCGGTGGACTTCTTCCCCACCTCCTATCTCTACGACCCCACCGGCGAGATCGTCATGTTCGTCCCCGGCCAGGTGCGCGAGGGCCGGTTGCTGGCGTTCATGGAAGACTGGAAGCGGGAGCACCCGAGAGCCAGGAAATAAGGGCTTCTACCAGCCGGGCTGGACCGTAGCGCTCGGTGGCCGGCATTCGCATCACATTTGCAGAAAGGAATTCTTCATGCTGAAACCTGTTTTCGTGGCCCTGTTCGCCAGCCTGATAGTCTGCGTCGGCCTCGCCCGCGCCGACTATCAGCCGCGTGCCGAACCGGTCGCCGACAACGTCTATGCCCTCGTCGGCCCCCTCGGCCAGCGCAGCACCGACAACGACGGTCTCAACGCCAACTACGCCTTCGTCGTCACGGCCCAGGGCGTGATCCTGATCGACTCCGGCGCCAGCCGGCTGGGCGCGGAGAAACTCGCCGCCGCGATCCGCGCGGTCACGCCCCAGCCGGTACGCTGGGTAATCAATACCGGCAGTCAAGACCACCGCTGGCTGGGAAACGACTATTTCGTCAGCAAGGGCGCGCAGATCGTCGCCCTGAAGCGCACCGCCGCAACCCAGACACAGTTCGCCGAGCAGCATCTGGCCAGTCTCGAACGCTTCCTCGGAGACCGTCTGGCCGGCACCAAGGCGAACCCCGCGCCGCATCCCCTGGACGGTGACCCCGTCACGCTGACGCTGGGCGGCGAGACGCTGGAACTGCGCTACACCGACGCCCACTTCCCAGGCGATGCGCTGGTCTGGCTGCCGAAACAGAAGGTCGCCGTGACCGGTGACCTGGTCTATGTCGATCGCCTGCTCGGCGTGATGCCCTGGTCCAGCGTGAAGAAGGCGCGCCAGGCATTCCGCCTGCTCGAAACGCTGCAACCGGCGCGCATCGTACCGGGCCACGGCCGGGTCTGTGATCTGGCCCAAGCCAGGCGCGAAACCGGCGATTACGACGACTTCCTGGCCGACACCATCGGCGCCGCCGCGCGCGACATGCAGCCGATGAGCGCGGTGCTGGACCGCTACGCCGACCTGCCCGCGTTCCGTCATCTGGAGAACTACACGGACTTGCACCGAGCCAACATGAACCGCGCCTTCGTCGAGTTTGAAAGCGAGTGAAGATGCGGCAGGCGCGCAAAACCCCTGAACGTTCTCTGCGTCGTTGTTCAGTCAGTAGAACCCGCCTGCTTCCACGTCCGGCGTCAAGAAATTGCCGATGAATTGCCTGATAACCGCCTGGCACCGCCATGAGGCCGAACTGCGTGCCTGGCTGCGCGGCCGCATGGGCAATCCCCAGGATACCGAGGACATGTTGCAGGACTTGTTCCTCAAAGCCCTGCGCCAGGACAAGCAGTTCTGCCAGATCGGCAACGCCCGCGCCTGGCTGTTCGAGGTGGGGCGCAACGCGCTCGCCGACCGCCTGCGCCTGAGAAAGGAACAGGTGGAATTGCCGGAAGACCTGGTTCATGAAACCGAAGAACCCGCCGCCGTGGACAGCCTCGCCGCCTGCCTGCCGCGCGCCTTGGCGGAATTGTCCGAGGAAGACCGCGAAGTCATCACCCTGTGCGACCTGGAAGGGCTGACCCAGGAAGACTATGCCCGCCTGAAAGGACTCACCCTGCCGGGCGCCAAGTCGCGCGTGCAGCGAGCGCGGAAGCGGCTGCGCGAACACCTAAGCAGTGCCTGCCAGGTGCGTTTCGACGAAGCGGGCAATGTGTGCTGTTTCGTACCGCGAAAACTAGGCTGACCTGCATCCTTTCGCCACATCGTTCGTCTTCTTGGGTGAGAGGCACATTCCGCCTCACCCCATCCAAACGGAGACACCCCATGCAAGCGATTGCATCCCGACTGAAACGCTGGCCTACTGAGCAGCCGCTGTTCTTCCTGCCCCTGGCGGGGGCGCTGTGGTTCGCGCTTTTCCAGACCCTGATCCCCGTCTCCGAGGCGCTGGTCGCGGCGCTGCCGGTGGTGCGTGTCAGCCAACTTGGCGGGGCGCTGCAATTCTTCTTCTACGACACACCCAAAGTGCTGTTGCTACTCACCGGCATCGTCTTCGTGATGGGCATCGTGCATACCTTCGTCTCGCCGGAACGCACTCGCACGCTGCTCTCAGGCAAACGGTTGGGCGTGGGTAACGTCATGGCGGCCAGTCTGGGCATCATCACGCCATTCTGTTCCTGCTCGGCGGTGCCGCTGTTCATCGGCTTTCTGCAAGCCGGGGTGCCGCTGGGGGTGACCTTCTCGTTCCTGATTTCCGCGCCGATGGTGAACGAGGTAGCGCTGGCGTTGCTGTTCGGCATGTTCGGCTGGAAAGTGGCAGCGCTATCTCTGGTGCTGGGACTGGCGGTGGCGATCGTCGCCGGCCTGGTGATCGGCAAGCTGGGCATGGAGTCGTATCTGGAGGACTGGGTGCGCGCCATGCAGAACACGCAAACACCGGCCGCCGCGCTGGATGCCGGGATGACCTGGGGTGAGCGAATCGACAGCGGCTTCCATCACGTGCGCGAGATCGTCGGCAATGTCTGGCCCTACATCATCGTCGGCATCGCCCTGGGCGCAGCCATTCACGGCTATGTGCCGGAGGATTTCATGGCCTCGATCATGGGCAAGGACGCGCCCTGGTGGTCGCTCCCGGCGGCGGTGGCCATCGGCGTGCCCATGTACACCAACGCGGCGGGCATCATCCCCATCGTCGAGGCGCTGATCGGCAAGGGCGCGGCCCTGGGCACGGTGCTGGCGTTCATGATGAGCGTGATCGCCTTGTCCGCCCCGGAAATGATCATCTTGCGCAAGGTATTGAAGCCCCAACTGATCGCCACCTTCGTGGCTGTGGTAGCCGCCGGCATCCTGCTGGTGGGCTACGTGTTCAATCTCGTTTTATGAACGGAGAAGTTATGGAAATCAAGGTACTCGGCACCGGCTGTGCCAACTGCAAGACCACGTTGAAGCTGATCGAGGAGGTCGCCGCCGAGAAGGGCGTGGCGGTCCGGGTCGCCAAAGTGGAGGATATCCAATCCATCATGAGCTACGGCGTCATGTCCACACCGGGCGTGGTGATTGACGGCAAGGTGGTGCATGCGGGCGGCGTGCCTAATCGAGACAAGATTTCTGGCTGGCTGGCGGGGGCAAATACCACGCCTGCCTCGGCAACGGGTAGCGGCTGTTGCGGCGGCTGTGGCTCGTAGAACTCCCTGTTCTGTGTGTTTTTGGAAATAAGGCATGGAAGCCCTCACCTCCACCTACCTCCTCGCCACCGGCCTGGTGTTCGCGGTTGCCACCGTGTTCTCCATGATGGGGCTCGGTGGCGGCATGCTCTATGTGCCGCTGTTCAAGTGGCTGGAACTGCCGTTGAAGACAGTGGCCATTCCGTTGGGCCTGCTGCTCAACGGGGTGACTTCCGCCTCCGCGCTGGTCCGTTACGCCCGTGAGGGGTTGGTGGATTATCGTGGCGGCCTGCCGGCGGCGGCTGGTGCCGTCGTCATGGCGCCCCTGGGCGCCTGGTGCATGGGCTTTGTGCCGCGCGACACGCTGCTGATCCTGTTCGCCGCCTTCACCGCTCTGGCTGGCCTCTACAGCCTGAAAGCCAGCGCAGACCGCCGAGCCCCGCCGCCCGTGCGCCGTTTCTGGATCGGCCTGGGGCTGGGCGGCTTCAATGGTTTCATCGGCGGGCTGCTGGGCGTGGGCGGGGGCTTTCTGATCGCGCCCATGCTCCTCGCCCTGGGTTTTCCCACCAAACGGGCCGTGGCCACCACCAGCTTCATCGTCACCTTCGCCTCCATTTCCGGCTTCGTCGCCCACGCGGCGGCGGGGCGGCTGGACCCGACCCTGACCGTTCTCACCCTGGTTGCGGCCATCGCCGGCGCGCAACTGGGCGCCTGGTTCATGGCGAAACGCGCCAAGCCGGGCTGGGTGAAACGCTTCTATGCCGTGCTGCTGCTGAGTGTGGCGGCGAAACTGATCGTCGACATCCTGCGGGAGTGAGAGCCATGCTGAACGTGGAAGTCCTCGGCTTCGACTGTGCCGCCTGCCGCAAGACCTTTCGCCTCATCGACGAGACCGCACGCGCACTCGGCCTCGCCATCCACCTGGAAAAAGTCGACGACCCCGCCCGGATCGCCGCCTGTCGTGTGCTTTCCGTGCCCAGCGTGGTGATCGATGGAAAACTGGTACACAGCGGCGGCACCCCGAGTTGCAAGCAAATCGCAATCTGGCTGAACGTTCAGCCGCAACCGCAAGGAGAAACATCATGAGCATTAACGATGATCGCCAAGTCCTGTTCGACACCCTCAAATTCCACGGCCACCGCTGCTGGGCCAGCGTGGCCGGCGCGCGGGCCTGGCCGCGTTGCGCGTGCTGAATGTGAAACGCTCGGGCGGCCGCCAGTTGCATGCCTTCATCGAGATCGGCGAAGACCACGGCGGCATGTGCTTCGGCGACGGCATGCAGTACGCCACCGGTTGCACCCTGGGCAAGGGCAACATGGAGAAAACGCCCTACGGCAAGTTGGCCGTCACCGTAATCGAACGTGCAACGAACCGTGCCGTGCGGGTAAGTTACAAGCCCACCCTGCAAAAGCAGATCGGCGCGTCTACCTTCATGATCAAGCGCGGTGAGGGCATGGAGCCGGACCAGATTCCCGAACCGGAACAGATGGAACTGGTGGACCTGATCTGGAACGCGCCGGAAGCCGATGTGCTGACTATTGGCGAAATTTTCCAGTTCGGGCGCGAGTGGTTCCCCGAGGTCATGGGCTTCGTGCCCTGCGCCGCCTGCCACGAACTCACCGCGCGGGCCTATCTACGGGTGGTGGGCGACAAGCACGTCTGTATTCCCTGCTCTGGCTACGAGCGCTGAGGGCTTGGCTGCCGCGCTGTACCGCCCCGGCCTCCGCATTCCTGGATACGACAGCACACTGAATCATTCTTGACAATTGCCCAGCATCGGCCCGTAAGACAGCCTTGTCTCACGGTGAATAAGTTTGCAGTACCTCGAAATTTCACTTGAAGGGAACATGACATGAAACTCAAATTTGTCCTCGTCACCGCCCTGACCGGTGTCACCCTCTCCACCTCCGGCCTGGCTCTGGCGAGAGGCCCCTGGGGCGCCAATCTGGGCAACACCATGGGCTGGCAGGTGATGACCCCCGCAGAACGTACAGAGCACCAGGCCAAGATGCGCAGCTTCAAGACCTATGACGAGTGCAAGGCCTATCAGCATGAGCACCACACTCAGATGGAGACACGTGCCAAAGAGAAAGGCGTGACCCTGCCGGCCATGGGTTCCGGCTATGGCTGCGACAACATGAAAGCGCGCGGCTTCCTCAAATAATGCGAGAGTAGATCGAATGCGTAACACCGTAGCGCCCGCCCTCGACCGCCTCGACGAAACCATCGCCCGCCTCGCCCTCAAGCGCAACGCCCTGCGCCAGGAAAAGATCGTAGAGGAGATCGAAGTGATTCTGCCCAGCGCGATGGCGTTCCATGGCCATGGCTAACATTCCGATGAATCCAGAATTTGTTGAAACCGGATTGAGCAGCACCCAAGCCGCGCAGCGCCTGGTCGAGGACGGCCCCAATGCGCTGCCCGGCGGACAGCGCCGTACCTGGCTGACCATAGTCTGGGAGACCGCGCGCGAGCCCATGTTCCTGCTGCTGCTGGCCGCCGGCACGCTCTATCTCGTCTTCGGCGAATTGCAGGAAGGGTTGATCCTGTTCGGCTTCGTGCTGGTCACGCTGGGCCTCACACTCTATCAGGAAGGCAAGACCGAACGCGCGATCGAGGCGCTGCGCGACCTCACCAGTCCGCGCGCGCTGGTGATCCGCGATGGCACGCCGCAGCGCATCGCCGGGTGCGAGGTGGTGCGCGACGACCGGTTGGTGCTGGCGGAAGGCGACCGCGTGCCGGCCGATGGCATACTGGTAGCAAGCAGCAATTTGCAGGTGGACGAATCGCTGCTCACCGGCGAGCCGGTGCCGGTAAGAAAGATGATGGCGGCGGACGAACCGCCGCCTGCGCGGCCGGGGGGCGACGATCTGCCATTTGTTTATTCCGGTACGCTGGTGGTGGCAGGTCAGGGCACGGTACGGGTCACGGCCACCGGTGCGCGCAGCGAAATCGGCCGCATCGGCACGGCCTTGGGGGCGCTGGAAGCGGAACGCTCGCCGCTACAAAAACAAACGGCGAAATTGATCCGCACCCTCGCGTTGCTGGCGCTCGGCATGAGTCTGTTATTGGTCGTCGTCCACGGCCTGCTGCGCGGCGACTGGTTGCAGGCATTGCTGGCCGGCATCGCCCTGGCCATGGCCATGTTGCCGGAGGAATACCCGGTGGTGCTCACCGTCTTCCCCGCGCTGGGCGCCTGGCGGCTGTCGAAAGAAAAAGTGCTGACGCGCCGGGTCAATGCCATCGAGACCCTGGGCGCCACCTCGGTGTTATGTGTGGACAAAACCGGCACGCTCACCGAGAACCGCATGACCGTCGCGCGGCTATACGTCGCGGGCGACAGCTTCACGGTGAATGGGGCGGCAGTGGACGAACTGCCGGAAACTTTTCATGCGCTGGTGGAGTTTTCCATCCTGGCTAGTAAAACCGATCCGTTCGATCCGATGGAGCAGGCGTTTGCGCGTCTGGGCGAGCACTTCCTGAAAAACACCGAACATCTGCACCGCGACTGGACGCTGGCGCACGAATACGGCCTGACGCCCGAGTTGCGCGCCATGGCGCAAGTCTGGAAGGCCGTGGACTGCGCCGCCTACATGGTCGCTGCCAAAGGCGCTCCGGAGGCGATCGTTGATCTGTGCCACCTCGATGCTGCCGCGCAAGCCAATGTCACCGCCGCCGTGGATGCCATGGCCGCCGAGGGCTTGCGCGTGCTGGCGGTGGCCCGGGCACAATTTGCCGGCGCGGATTTCCCCGCCGTCGAACACGATTTCGAGTTTGAATTCGTCGGCCTGCTGGGGTTGGCCGACCCGTTGCGCGCGGAAATCCCCGAAGCAATGCGCCAGTGTCGTGAGGCTGGCATCCGGGTAGTAATAATCACCGGCGACTACCCGGCCACGGCCGGCGCCATCGCCCGCCAGGCCGGATTGGACGCCGATGAAATCGTCTCGGGCGACACCCTGGCGACGATGAGCGACAGCGAATTGCAGGCGCGCATGAAGACGGTGAGCGTGTGCGCCCGTATCGCCCCGGAACAGAAATTGCGCATCGTCCAGGCACTGAAGGCCGACGGCGAAATCACCGCCATGACTGGCGACGGCGTGAACGACGCGCCCGCGCTCAAGGCCGCGCACGTCGGCATCGCCATGGGCGGGCGTGGCACCGATGTTGCGCGCGAGGCCGCCGCGCTGGTGCTGCTGGACGACAACTTCGCCTCCATCGTCGGCGCCGTGCGTCTGGGACGGCGCATCTTCGACAACATGCAGAAGTCCATGTCCTACATCCTGTCGGTACACGTGCCCATCGCCGGCATGGCGCTGCTGCCGGTGCTGCTGGGCTTCCCGGCCATGCTCTTTCCGATGCACATCGCCTTCCTCGAACTCATCATCGACCCGGCCTGTTCGCTGGTGTTCGAGAACGAAGCGGCGGAAGCGGACGTGATGCAGCGCCCGCCGCGCGATACGGATGCGCAACTGTTCGGCGGCGCCACGCTGTGGATGGCGTTGCTGCAAGGCCTTGGCGTGCTGGGGGTAGTGATGGGCACTTATGCCTGGGCGGATGGGCGGCTTGCCGTACCAGAGGCCCGCGCCTTCGCCTTCACCACGCTGGTAGTCGCCAACCTGGCGCTGATCGTTTCCAACCGCTCGCGTTCGAATGCGCTGCTGGCGTCGCTACGCACACCCAATACCACTTTGTGGATCGTGACCGGCCTGACCCTGGTTTTTCTTGCCTTGTCGCTCTACGTTCCGGGACTTGCCGGCCTGTTTCGCTTCGCGCCTTTACCGCTGGCCGAACTGGCTACCGCATTCGGGCTGGGACTAGCCAGCGTGGCCTGGTTCCAGCTTCTCAAGAAGACTCGATATATCGTTACTGCATGAGCGAAACATCCGCATGCCCCTCTGCCCACCCACGCTTTTCTAACCGGCACTCCAGCTATGTCAGCATGCATAACCCCGCCTCCAGACGCCCCGGTCATCGCTCTGACCCTGGTCGGCACTGGCGATCCTCTGCTGCGCCTGGAGAAACGCCTGCACTGTGCCGCCGCCGGCCTGGAGCTGGCGCTGGATTTGACCATTCGCAAGGACGCGGAGGCGTTGGGCATCCCGTTCGCGCAGACCCCGGCGGTATTGGTGGACGGGCGAGTAGCACTCACCGGCCTTCCGCGCACCGAGGAAATCGAAGCCTGGCTGCTTAGCCGGGGTTTAACGGCCTTCTGCCAGAATCATCGAAATTATTCGAGATATCCGACGTAAGTCATTGATTGTTATGAACGGTCATTTTTCGTGTTGAATTGTTGTGCCATAATCTTTGTCTCTTGCCGGTCCAGGCGCTTGCAATTCCAGTA